>JAYTKL010000139.1:0-20058 GCA_043730305.1 Deinococcales bacterium
CCAAATCAACAAGAAACACTTGAACTAGGAGCATTAACTACAGTTAGTATTTCAGATGCTCGAGATATTCCAACCCTGAAAATGCCTTACGATCAGGAAATACCAGTTATCTATGCCTCTTCTGCAATACGTAGAATTTTGTCGTTTGCTTACATGATTGTTTGGACATGGCAGGAGCATTTGCGGATCGTCAGTTTAAAAGGTATCAGTGTTACTCGAGAGATTGTTCTTTTGATTGACGAACTTGAGCAGCATTTACACCCACAATGGCAGCGTGTTGTTCTTGAATCAATCTTGAACGTTGTCAAAGCTGTTTCAAAAGAAAAAATTGAGGTTCAGATTATAGCCACTACCCACTCACCGCTTGTCATGGCAAGTCTCGAGCCGCTTTTTGACCCTAAAAAAGACGCGTGGTTTGACTTTAATCTGGTTAAAGGCGAAGTGACGCTCGAGAAAATGCCTTGGTACAAACGTGGGGACGCCGAAAAATGGCTTATCAGTGATGCTTTTGATTTGGGCAATATGGGAACTGGCTCAGTTCCTCGAGAAAAGGCAATGCTGAAAGCCGCAGCTTTGTTTCGTGAGCCAAAAGTTTCAAAGAAAAAATTTCTCGAGATTGACCGAGAATTGCGGTCTGTACTTGGGGAAATGGATGATTTTTGGATGCGTTGGCGTTTCCTTGGCGAGAAAAAAGGCTGGTTGTGATTCCAATACAGCTTCAGCCCGAACCGAGCGATTTTGATCAAAAAGTGCGGGCGAAGGGTTTGGCTTGGATGGCTCGAAAGCGCATCAATATCAAAAAACCAAAACCTAAAAATATTGAACTCGAGCCATATTGGCGTGATTGTTTACCGGATTTACGTGCCGCATACAAAAGTGTTTGCGCATATGTTTGCATTCTTGTTGAAGAAGTGACGGGTCATGCGACAGTTGAGCATTTTGTGCCAAGTTCGCAACGTCCAGATTTGGCGTATGAATGGAGCAATTATCGTTTTGTATCTGGCATGATGAATGGTCGAAAAAGCAATTTTAAGGATGTGCTTGATCCGTTTTCAATGTCTGAGCACACGTTTTTTTTGGATTTCTTGAGTGGTGAAATTTTTGTGAATCCTGAATTACCAGTAAGGCAAAAATTGAGGGCGGAGAAAACCATACAGCGTTTGAAACTTTATGATGCCGCATGTTGTCGTGTCCGTTTGAAATATTGGAATAAATTCGTCAAAGGTGTCATTGTGGAATCGGAGTTACAAGAACGTTCTCCTTTCGTCTGGCTCGAGGCGAAACGTCAGGGTTGGTTGTAACTCGAGATTTTCAGTAACCCCATTTCTGATCTCGAGTCTGACAAGTTAAACTAAGCCTATGTCTTCTGGCTTTGAAACCGTTTGCGGTTTGGAAATTCACATTCAACTTTCCACGCGTTCCAAAATGTTCTCGAGTGTCGATGCGAATTACTTTTCTGACGCACCAAATTCGCACACCGACCCGTTCACACTTGGGCTGCCTGGAACGTTGCCGACCATCAACAAGGCGGCAGTCGAGGACGGCATGATGTTTGGGCTGGCGCTGAACTGTGATGTCTCAGGTTTCACGCAATTTCACCGCAAGAATTACTTTTATCCTGACAGTCCGCACAATTACCAAATCTCGCAGTACGACCGTCCGATTGCCAGAAATGGCTGGCTCGAGGTGAATGGCAAGCGCATTGGAATCACCCGGGCGCACCTCGAGAATGATGCTGGGAAGTTGATGCACCCGAACGGTGAAAATTACAGTTTGGTTGACCTCAACCGTGCGGGTTGTTGTTTGATCGAAATGGTCACAGAACCCGACATTACGGGCGGTGAGCAAGCCAAAGCCTTCTTGCAGAAAGTTCAGGCGATCGCCCAGGCGCTCGGGATTTCCGATGCGCGTCCCGAAGAGGGCAAGATGCGTTGCGATGTCAACGTGTCGGTGCGCCGTCCTGGTGAAGCTTTTGGCACGAAAGTCGAGGTCAAAAACCTCAACTCGTTCAGAAGCGTCGGCAGGTCGCTCGAGTACGAGGTCGAACGTCAAATTCGGTTGATTAACGCGGGTGGTCGGGTCACGCAAGACACGATGGGTTGGGATGAGGGCGGGCAGAAAACGTTTGTCATGCGCACCAAAGAGGGCGAGGCGGATTACCGGTATTTCCCCGATCCTGACCTGCCGCCGCTCGAGATTGACGCGGCTTGGATTGAGTGGGTAAAAACCAGAATGCCGCGCCTTCCTGACGCGAAAAAAGCCGATTATGTGACTCGAGGGTTAAAAGAAAACGATGCGGAAACCTTGTCGCTCAACACGCAACTCTCGAGATTCTTTGAGGCAACGCTCGAGACGTACAAAGGCGAGGCGCAAACGGTGGCGAACTGGTTAAACGGTGATGTTTCGGGCTGGTTGAATGCCAATGAACTCGAGATTCAAAATTCAAAATTAAGCTCTGAACACCTCTCGAGCTTGCTTGCTTTGATTGATGCGGGAACAATTTCTGGCAAGATCGCCAAAGATTTGCTGTCCAACGTGATGCAAGGTGCAAATCCAGCGCAACTCGTGAAAGACCGTGGACTCGAGCAAACCACCGACGTTGGAGAAATTGAAGCCGCGATTCTCGAGATTATGAACGCCAGCCCCGACGTGGTTGAAAACGCGAAGAAGAATCCGAAAGCCATCAACGCCCTGTTTGGTCCAATCATGAAAGCCCTTGGCGGCAAAGCCAAACCAGATTTGGTCCGCGAATTGTTAAACAAAGCCCTCGGATTGTAGGGTTTTGTCTGTAGGGGCGCTGCTTCTTGATTATAAAATGCACCTAACGGGCATAATCGCTTGCTGCGCCCTGCTAGGAGGAAATTATGGCAAAGTTTGTACGCGCTGGTAACAAAGGCATCAACCTCGAGCGAGTCTTGTATTACGAAGTTTCGGATGCGTTGGGTGGCACGGTTGGACGCGGCGCGAGTGTCGGAAGTGGCGCTCAGGCGGCGTTGGTGTTGTTTTTCAGTGCCACAGACCGCCTTGCGATTCAGAATGTCGAGGAGGCTCGAGTGATTTTGCACGCCTTAAAAGCCCACGAGTAAATTGGAAGCCCTGAGTTTAAAAGCATTCTGGGCGTGTTTTGCGCGAAATCAGATTCTCGAGGAAGTCATGTTTCTCGAGAATTCAAACTTGCCGATTTTTGAGGTAAATGCGGGATTTCCAAACTCGGTTTCGGACATTGCAAAGCTCGAGCAAATGTTTGTGATGCGTGGAAAACCTGGTATTCTGGTGTTGCCAAATGATGAAGAACTTGAGCTTGCTGCGAGTAACGCGCAGTTTTTGCCGTCCTCGAGTTTGGTATTGCTCGAGGTTCAATTTGAGAAAAGTGATGTGATCGTGGAGCAAGTTTCGTGGTCGCAAGGCTCAATTTTGGCAAAAGTCTGGTGCTTAAAAAACTCGGCGCTCGAGTGGCAAGATTTGGTTGCTCAAGAAATCGTTCGAGCCATGCAGCGAAACCCAAACCTTACAGCGTATTTGGCGTTTGAAAACCATCAACCAACGGGCATGATGATCGCGCTTCTTGCTCACAAGATAGCACCTGTCTTGATGCCAGACGTGCACCTGGCGGGCGGCATCGCTGACGGGCTGTTCGCGCTCGAGCCTGGGTTTTCGGGCTGGTTGGCAGGGGAGACGAAGGCGCTGCAAGCTTTGACACAGCGACTTTTCAGCGATTTTGGACGGGCGATTGTTGTCGTGCCGCTCGAAGAATTGTCATGTTTTCCCGCAGCTCGAGAAATTGAAAGATTGAGTGTTTGGCTCAAAATGCGTTGACGTGCAAAATACTTTTTTGGACACCGAGTTCAAGTTAAGCTCATGGCGATGATTTCCGACCCACGCCTTGAAGTGTTCGCCAACCACCGCACCGTTCGCAAGTACAAAGCCGTGCCGCTCGAGCCTGGGCATCTGGAGCAGATTGTCTGGGCGGCGCAACGCGCCCCGACGGATGCCACGGCGCAAATGTACTCGTTTGTGCGCTTGACCGACCCTGCCTTGCGCGAAGAGATTGCTCGAGTTTCCAACAACGCCCACATGGCAACGGCGAGTGAGACTTTTATCGTGCTTGCCGATGTGAACCGTCTTAAAAGTTTGCTCGAGCTAAAAGGGTACGAGTTTGGCAATTGGAGCGCCGCCGCGATTCATTTTGCGATTGGTGATGCGGTCATGGCGGCGCAAAACATGTTGGTTGCCGCAGAAATGCTGGGCTATCAAGGTTGTTGGATTGGTGGCATTCTTGGCGCACTCGAGCATTTGGTCAAGGTACTCGAGCTTCCCGAGGGTGTGTTGCCGTTTGCGGGTTTAACGATTGGTGTGCCCGATGAAACGCCGCCCGTTCGACCTCGAATTCAGAGCGAACTGGTGCTTCACGAAAACAAGTACCACAAGCCAAGCGAATCTGAACTCGAGACGGCGCTGGAGCTTATGGCTCCGATTACGGCTCGTGGTGACTGGGCGCAAACCTTATCGCGTTATTTTGCGACGGGTGGCACGATGGAAACCAGGGAAATTACATTGCGCAAAGTCATGGCAAGTCAGGGGTTTGCGCACGTCTCGAGCGACCTGAATGCGCTGTTTTCCCGCACGCTTGAGGCGGGTTACGCCGAACTCTTGATTCGCAAAGTGGGTGACGAATATCAGGCTTGGGTGGATCGCCCTGATCGTGCCCACGGTGGTACTGGCTCGAGTCCGTTGCTGGCGCTGACCAATGCGATTCTTGAAGCCGAAAAGGACAAGGCGAATAGTAATCATTAACTCGAGTTGTATCTTTGCTCACACGAAATCTGAGTGTGGTCGTGTAAAGTACGGACATGGATTTTGAGCAAGTGATGAAACAAATGAAATCCGAACACGAGGCAGCCTTGAAAGAAATGCCATTGCCGCCAGGTGTCGAGGATTACTTCCGCGCTCGAGTGGCAGCAGGAGACGCTGACACGACGCTTTTCATGTTGAAACTTGCCTGGGTTTTTGGCGCTCAAGCTGGTCAAGCCGCAGCGGCGCAAGCCGAGCAGGTCATGAAGCAACCGCAACGCAGAATGCAGGCTTAAAAAGCGATTGGCAATTAGCGGATAGCAAAACCCTAACTCGAGTTGAAAGAGTTAGGGTTTTTTGTTTTCTCGGGACATGCGTTTGGACTGAACTTTTCGGCAAAATCAGCCTGTGCCAAATCACAAATTCTCGAGTCGCACGGGTTGCCCGATTCCCGCCGATTCGTAGCAGGTGAGCGCCACGCGCAGGGCTTCAAAGCCGTCCTTCCAGGTCACGCTGGGTTCTCGAGCCTCGGTGATGCTGGCAAAAAATTCGGTCAGCATGGCAATGTTCGGGTCACTGCCCCAACCGTGCCAGTTCGGGTTTCTGGCGGCTGGTTTGCTGCTGGTGACGGTTAAGTGTTGCGCAAACGCATCAATCTCGAGCGAGCCGCGTTCACCGACCACCTCGAGTTTGAGGTGTCCCCAGCGTGGGTAACTGGTCGGGCGCGACCAACTGCAATCAATTCCTGCGAACATGCCATTCTCGAGTTTCAGGGTCACGATTCCGGCAGTGTCCACGTCCACGTCTGGGTAAAACGGGTTGCTGACTTCGGCGTAGACCTCGAGAATTTCGGTTTCAAAAATCCAGCGGTAGAGGTCGGTCAAATGAACGGTGTGATCCATGACCGCGCCTCCGCCAGCGAGTTCGCGGCTGGCGAACCAGGCGCGGTGCGCTTTGGGAATTTCGGAATGGTTGATGCCGTTCACACCGTACACGCGCCCCAGGTCGCCAGCTTGCACGCGTTGGCGCAAGATTTGGATAGACGGGTCAAAACGCACTGGGAAGGCGGTCATGAAGTTCACGCCAGCATTTGCCACCGCGTCGCGCATCAAAAGTGCATCCTCGAGTGTCACCGCAATTGGTTTCTCGCACAATACATGACAGCCCGCCCGAGCCGCCATTTCGACCGCCTCGCGGCGCGTGGCGTTTTCGGTGCAGATAATCACGGCGTCAAGGTCTTGATCGAGCAGCGTTTCGTGGCTGGGAAACCTGATGCTCGAGTATTGCTGCGACATTTGAAGCCCTCGAGCACGGTCAAGATCGGAAAAACCAATCACTTCAATGTCGGGCATGGAACGCAGCAAACCAATGTACCCTTCGGCGTGAAGGTGCGCGAAACTCATGATGCCAACCCTCATGAAAGCGCTCCCAAATGCACGGCGCGACCTGTTGCCAGGGATTCTCGAGCAGCAATTGCAATTTCCAAAGCCGCCAGCGAATCTTCGGGTGTGACATCAAAGGGCGTTTCAGTGATGATGGCGTGTTTGAAATGCTTGATCTGAGTGGTGTACGGGTCTTCAGTCAGCACCGAACTTGGAATCCCAACTGCGCCAACTTCGCCAGCTTGAGGCTCGAGGAAACTTTTGATGGTGCTCGAGTTGTCCGAATGCCATTCGATCAAACCTAGGCTACCCGCAATGTCCAGGCTGGTGCGAAACGTGCCTTTGGGATAACTCCAACTGCCCTCAATTTGTGCCATCGCGCCAGATTCAAAGCCGAGCGTCACCAGAACAAAATTGCCGCTCGAGTTTGGATTTGAGGCTCGAGCGGCGTACACCCGAGCGACCTTGCCACCAAGCCAGAGGGCATAATCGAAATCGTGAATCATCAAGTCCATGACCATGCCACCGGATTGTGTTTCATCTGAAAACCAAGTTGGACTTGGTGGATACCCTGCACGTTTCAGGCGCAGCACTCCAAGGTTGCCGAGTTGTCCACTTTTAAGAATTTCCTGCGCCGCACGGTATTGCCCAAAAAACCGCACCACTTGCGCAATAAACAACCGCACCTTCTGACTCGAGCAAACCTCGATCATGACTCGAGCATCTTGGACGGTCAAAGCAATCGGTTTCTCGCAGATGATGTGCTTGCCAGCCAGCGCCGCAGCTTCGGTCATGGCACGGTGCAAATGCGTTGGCGCACAAATGTCGAGCACGTCCACCACCGCCAGCAAATCCTGCAAACTCCTGAAAGCTTGGGTGTGATGCTGTTGAGCGAAGGCTTGGGCGTGATCAAAATGCCCTGAAACCACGCCAGAGAGCCGTACACCCGCTTCAAGCCAAGCTTTGGCGTGTGTTACTCCCATAGAACCCGTACCGACCATTCCGACGCGCACAGTTCCTCCTGACAAAGTGAAATCGTCTTCAGTTGAATTTGCGTTTTCAGCATACCTCGAGATAGGCTAATGCTCTCAACATCAGATCGGGGCGCTACATCGCCCACAAGGAGGCACGGGATGAAGAAATCGGCATCGGTTTTCCTTTTACTCGCAGGTGGCGTGGCACTCGCGGGACTCGCGTTCGGTCAGGGCAAGACCAAGATATCAATCGAATCTTGGCGCAACGACGACCTGAAAATCTGGCAAAACGAGATTATTCCAGCGTTCAACAAGAAATACCCAGACATCGAAGTGACCTTCGCACCCAGCGCCCCAGCCGAGTACAACAGCGCCCTGGACGCCAAACTTCAAGGTGGCAGCGCGGGCGACCTGATCACCTGCCGTCCGTTTGACAAGTCCCTCGAGTTGTACAACAAAGGCAATCTGGCAAGCCTGAACGACATTGCGGGCATGAGCAACTTTTCCAATGTTGCCAAGAGCGCCTGGCAAACCGATGATGGCAAGAACACGTTTTGTGTTCCAATGGCAAGCGTGATTCACGGCTTTATTTACAACAAAGCAATCTTTGCCGAGTTGGGACTCAAAGAACCCAAAACCGAAGCCGAGTTTTATAAAATCTTGGCAACCATCAAGAAAAACGGCAAGTACGCGCCGCTCGTGATGGGCACCAAAGACCAATGGGAAAGCGCCACGGTGGGCTTTCAGAACATTGGACCCAATTACTGGCAGGGCGAAACAGGTCGTTTGGGCTTGATTGCAGGCAAAGCCAAGTACAACACGGGCGGCTTCCTGCGCACCTTCCAAGCCCTGGCAAAATGGACGCCGTACCTCGAGCAGGGTTATCAGAGCGTTTCGTACCCAGATGCCCAAAACCTCTTCTCACTCGGGCGTGGCGCAATTTACCCCAGCGGTTCATGGGAAATTTCGGGCTTCAGAGCCAACGCCAAATTTGAACTCGGCGCGTTCAAACCACCCCTTCCTGCCGGAGCAAAAAAGTGCTACATCAGCGACCACACCGACATTGCGACTGGCTTGAACGCCAACAGCAAAAACAAAGAATCCGCTAAGAAGTTCCTCGAGTGGATGACTACCCCAGAATTTGCTGAGATTTACGCCAACGCCCTGCCCGGTTTCTTCTCGCTTTCAAAAGCCAAGATCAAGCTCAAAGACCCACTGGCACAAGAATTCGTTAGTTGGCGCGACGATTGCGACAGCACGATTCGCTCGAGCTACCAAATCTTAAGTCGCAACGAAAAACTCAACAACGAAAATGACCTCTGGGCTGCCAGTGCTGGCGTGTTGAATGGAACACTGACGCCAAAAGCCGCCGCCGACATGGTGCAAAAGAACCTTGAGGCTTGGTACAAACCAAAGAAGTAACGCTCGTGGTGTTTTAATAGCGTTCAAACCAAAATCAGCCAAAACCATCTCTGCCTTCATCCCCAACCCTTCTCCCACCTTGACCATAAAACGCACTTGCAGGCATGGTCGCAACATTGGGAGAAGGGAGTTTCGTTCTCCTACACGTGTGGCTTCGCTGACGGATGAGGACTTCAGGCGAGTGAAAGTTTGCCTATTTGTGTAACATGGTTTTTTTAGTTCTCTCGAGATACAAAGACCATTAGCACCTGACGTGGTCTATAAAAAATTCTTCTTATGCAAAAAATCAGTTATACCAAATTACCAACAAAATATATGAAATTCTTACGAACAATTTTGTCCAGATTGCAGGTATTTCTCAAGAAATTCCCTTTTCACATCCTGGTGTTTCTTGCACCAGTCGTACTGATTTACACGGCGTTTATGATCTTCCCGATGCTGGATAGTTTGAGATTGTCGTTGTTCTCGAGTGACGCCAAAAACATTGTGCATTGGGTGGGACTCGAGAATTACCGTGAGTTGCTGACCGACCCAGCACTCTCGAGTCGGTTGTGGAATGCGTTAAGGAACAATCTGGTATTTTTTGTGATTCACATGTGTGTACAAAATCCTGTAGGTTTATTGTTGGCGTACCTGCTCAGTCTGAAAATTCGGGGCAGCGTCGTCTACCGCACACTGATCTTCACGCCAACAGTGTTAAGCGTGGTGATCGTGGGATTCGCCTGGAAACTGATTCTCAGTCCGCTCTGGGGTATCTCGAGCAACGTTCCAATTCTTAATTTAATGAATTTGGGTGTGGAAAATTCGGCGCTCATCACGCTGTCGCTGATTTCGGTCTGGCAGTACGTCGGCATTCCAATGATGCTGTTTCTGGCAAGCATTATTCGCATTCCCGAAGAGTTTCTCGAGGCAGCGCGGGTGGACGGCGCGAACGCTTGGACGGTGTTCTGGAAAATTCAATTTCCGTTGTTGCTGCCCACGGCGGGCATTGTTGGCGTGCTGACTTTTGTGGGTAATTTTAACGCTTTTGATCTGGTGTACAGCGCCCAGGGTGCGCTGGCGGGTCCAAGCTTTTCGACGGATTTGCTGGGAACATTTTTTTACCGCACTTTCTTTGGTTTTCAACTGCAAGGAGGTGATCCGTTTTTGGGTTCTGCTGTGGCTGGCATCATGCTGGTGATTATTTTGGTTGGTGTCTTGATTTATCTGTTCGGTTTTCAACGTCGAATCGAGAATGTGGAATTATGAATCAAAGAGCCAAAACGTTTGTCTCTCACGCTGGCGTTCACACCGTGCTGCTGATTTATACTTTTATAGCCTTATTTCCAACGCTGCTGATCGTCATGAACTCGATGAAAGCCCGGCTCTCAATTTTTGGTGCGCCGCTCGAGCCGCCGCTGCCCAGCACTTTTGATCTGGTGGGCTATCAAACCGTCTTCTCGAGCGCCCATTTTGAACAGTATTTTTTAAATTCGTTAATCGTGACCATCATTTCGCTGGTCTTGATTCTCGGCTCGAGCGCGATGGCTTCATTCGCGCTTGCTGAGTACGATTTTCGCGGCAATCCCCTGCTTGGGATTTACCTGGCAATCGGCATCATGGTTCCGATTCGGCTTGGCACGGTCAGTTTACTCAAAATGATGGTGGCACTCGGTATCAACAACACGCTGTTCGCTTTAATTTTGGTGTATGTCGCCAGTGGCATTCCGTTGGCGGTGTTTGTGCTGACCGCCTTTTTCAAAACCATTCCCAAAGAACTCAAAGACGCCGCTCGCATTGACGGCGCGAGCGAATACCGCGTGTTCTTGCTGGTGTTGCCACTGGTGCGCCCAGCCCTCGGCACGGTCGCTATTTTCAACATGATTCCAGTCTGGAACGACCTCTGGTTTCCGTTGATTCTCGCGCCGCTCGAGTCCACCAAAACCGTGATTTTGGGCGCTCAGGTGTTCTTGGGACAGTTCATTAGCGATTGGAATGCCGTGCTTGCTGCCTTGACGCTGGCGGTGCTGCCGATTTTGGTGCTTTATATTATTTTCTCGAGACAATTGATTCGCGGTTTAACCCAGGGCGCGGTGAAGTAATTTAACTCGAGCCTTCAGGCACACCAGAACTTGGTTCACCGCTCGAGCCATCCACTGTGACTCGAGGGTTGTCTTTTGGCATGTTCAGGTTCATTTGCGGCATTGGAATGCGCAATCCTGCGGCATCAAAGGCGTTCTTGATGCGTTTTTTGAACTCTCGAGACAAACCCCATTGCTCTTTGGGTTGAACTTTCATGACCGTGCGAATCGTCACGCCCACCGCGCCGAGGGCTTGCACGCCGAGCACTTCGGGCTGCTCGAGAAATTTTTCAGTCCAGATAGGGTCATCGTGAAGATTTTGGGCGACGCCGCCAATCAACTCGAGGGCGGTATCAAGTTTTAAATCGTGCGGCACGTCAATGTCGGCGACAACCCGCGCCCAATCTTTGGAAAGCACGCTGACCGTTAAAATTTGCCCGTTCGGAATGATGTGCGCCGTCCCCTCAAGGTCGCGCAAGACGGTCACGCGCAAGTTCAGGTGCTCGACGCTGCCAGCCAGTCCAGTCGCGCCGTTGACCCGCACCACATCGCCAACGCCGTATTGATCTTCTAACAGCACAAAAAAACCGGTAATCACGTCTTTGACCAGGCTTTGCGCCCCAAACGAAACCGCCAAGCCCAGAATTGAAACGCCTGCCAGCAGCGCGGTCACGTTAACACCCGTTTCGGAGAGGATGGCGGCAAGCGCAGAGAGAAAGATCAAAGCCCGTAAACTCGAGGTGATGACGGTACGCAAGGTTTGAACGCGCACGTTGTGACGGCTAAATTCTGTGCCAATGGACACTCGAGCGGCAATGAAGCTGACCAACCACAAGGCAAGCACGGTCACGAGCAGGGTAATGACCAAGCTTGGGGCAGCCTCAAGCAAATTGGAAAACAGTTTTTGAAGGCGTTCTAGCACAATCAAGTCGTTTCAGCAGTCTCGAGTTTTTTTGCCAGCACCTCGAGTTTAGACGCGGTCTTCTCGAGCAAGTTGGCTTCGACAGCTTTCGCCGCAAACTTCAGGGCGCTGTGAACCGTTTTGGCATCGCTCGAGCCGTGACCGATGAACACCAAGCCTTTCACGCCCAACAGTGGCTGTGCGCCGTATTCGGCAGGATCGAGTCTGGCAGCCACACCGCGAAGGGCTGGACGTACCAGCATCGCACCAAGTTTGACAAGCCAGTTGCCGCCCGTTAACGCCTCGCGCACCCAACCGAACAAGACTTTGGCTTCGCTTTCAGCAGTTTTTAAAACCACATTGCCCGTAAAACCGTCGGTCACGACCACATCAACCGTTCCCTTAAAAATATCGCGCCCTTCGACATTGCCGTAAAAGTTCAGTCCTGGCGTGGATTTTAAGAGGTCAAACGTCTCGAGCACCAGTTGATTGCCCTTGCCTTCCTCTTCGCCAATCGAGAGCAAACCAACGCTGGGGTCGGTTTTACCAAACATGGCGCTCGAGTACGCCGCGCCCATTAAGGCAAAACCTTGCATGAACGAGGCTCGAGCGTCGGCGTTCGCGCCCACGTCCACCAGGGTCACGCGTCCTTTGGCGTTCGGAAAATTCGCCACAATCGCAGGGCGCTCCACCCCTGGCAGACGCCCCAAACCAAACAGCGCACTGACCAGCGTCGCGCCCGTGTGTCCTTGCGCCACCACCGCGCTGACTTTCTTCTGACGCAACAAATTGATGGCAACATTGATTGACAGGTTTTTGTTTTTGCGCGTGTCGGTGGCGTGATCGTCCATGCCAATCACGTCCGAGGCGTGAACCACATCAATCAACGTACTCGGCTCGTACTTCTCGAGTTCGCGCCGTATATCGGTTTCGCGCCCCACCAGCGTCACTGGAATGCCTTGCTTGGCGGCACGCACCGCGCCTTCAACCATTGCGGCAGGCGCAAAATCACCACCCATTGCGTCCAACGCAATTGGAAGACTTAAAGCCATAACAAACCTCGAGCATGGTTCAGATCAGATTTCATTGCCTCGAGTTTACCTTAGAAGCAGCAGATTTCTCGAGATGTAATTTCGATTTTGCATGGGAAGACATTCAGTGTGGTTCAAGACAGAATGGCTCGAGATTACACGGGCTATACTCGAAACTTGATTTGAAGGAGATTCGAGATGCAAATTGGAATTGATAGTTTTGCCGCCGTGGTGTCCGCACCCGACACTGGTAAAACCTTAACCACCACCGAACGCATGGGTAATTTGATCGAAGAGATCGAAACGGCAGATCGTTTTGGGATTGATACTTTCGGTGTCGGTGAACATCACCGACCAGAATATCTGGATTCCGCCCCAACCATGATTCTGGCGGCGGCGGCAACTCGTACCAACAGAATTAAGCTGACCAGTGCAGTCACGGTTTTAAGCGCCGCTGACCCAGTGCGGGTTTTTCAAGAATTTGCGACACTCGATTTGATCTCGAAAGGTCGCGCCGAAATGGTGGTCGGACGGGGTTCGTTTATCGAATCCTTTCCATTGTTTGGCTTTGCGCTGCAAGACTATGACGCGCTGTTTGCCGAAAAACTCGATTTGCTGCTCGAGATTCGGGAGCACACCCATGTGCAGTGGTCTGGGCGTTACCGAGCGCCACTCACGGGGCAGGGCATCTATCCGCGTCCTGTCGGCAAGCTACCAATTTGGTTGGGCGTTGGCGGCACTCCAGAGTCATTCATACGGGCTGGTACGCTTGGCTTGCCGTTGATGGTCGCCATCATTGGCGGCGATTACCGTCGCTTCCGCCCGTTAATCGACCTGTACCGTCAAGCGGGGCAAATGGCGGGGCATTCGCTCGAGCAACTCAAAGTTGGTATTCATGCTTTTGGTTTTGTGGCGCAAACAACCACTCAAGCCGTAAACCTGACTTACCCTGGGTTTGAGCGCATGGCAGCCACCATCGGCAAGGAACGCGGTTGGTCGCCGCCGTCCCGAGCACAATTTGAGGCGGCTTGCAGCCCAATGGGGGCGTACTTGATCGGCGATGTGCAAAGTGTTGCCGAGAAAGTCTTGTACGTCAATCGGGTTCTGGGGGGCATCTCACGCCTTTCGTTTCAGATGACCAACGTCATCATGGCGCACGAAGACATGTTAGCAGGCATCGAATTGCTCGGTACTCGAGTTTCACCGCTTGTCAAAGAAAAACTAGGCGAACCAGTTCTCGAGTCTTAAGCCTTCAACACGCTGGAATTCTTTGATGTTATTGGTGACAAGTGTTGCACCTAGCTCGAGGGCATGAGCCGCAATCAGGTAATCGTAATTTCCAATGGGTTTGCCTAGTTTCTCTAGTGTTGAACGGATTATTCCAGCTTGAATTCCAGCTTCAACACTGGGTGGTTCGAGCATAAAATCAATCAAAAAGTTTTGAAGCCGTAACCGATTTTTTTCCGGAGTCTGGCTTTTTTCTATTCCGTATTGAAGCTCACAAACAACAATTGAAGAAAGCAAGACCTTCGCATCTTGGAGTTCCTCGAGTTTTTGGATCACGTGAATGGGTCTTTTGTTCAAGATGTAAATACAAATGTTGGTGTCCAACATGTATTTTATTTCCACAAATCGCCCCAATCACGTTCTTGAGCCGGTGGTTGATTGCGTTCAATATCTGCGCCTTCCATTTCAAGTGCCGCCAGTAAATTCGCCCACCTTTTCTTCTTTGGGGTTAAAACCACGCTGTTTCCTACTTTTTCGATCAGCACTTCTGTACCTTCAAAACGAAACTCTTTGGGTAAACGTACCGCTTGGCTGCGCCCGTTCTTAAAAAGTTTGGCTGTGGTAATCATGAAAACCTCCTGATGGTATAACCAAGAGTATAGACCAGATTATTATTTCCATCAAGCATTGATTCTCAGTACAGTCGAGTCACGCCAGCGCTTTCCATTTGGGCTTTCAATTCCTCTGGAGTTGAGTCCAGTTTCGCATGGGCAATCATTGCTTGCACAATTGAGGCAGTACCTGAGCTATCCACCCAATACTCAGCATTCCACAGCTTTGAGCGCACCATACATTTGGGGCAATGGACAAAAACACGCTCCACATGAAGCACAATCGCCAAATCTGGGATGTGTCCGCCCACGGCTAAACTTTGCCGTAGCGCTTCGTCTCGCACGATGCGGCATTCACCAGTTACACGCAGTGTTTCATTTTTATCAGGAATCAAAAACAGCACCGCCAAATAAGGATTCTCGAGCAGATTGGTAAAAGTATCCACGCGCCGATTACCGGGTCGGTCTGGAATCACCAAGTATTTTGTGCCAATCACCCGCACAAAACCTGCTGGGTCGCCCTTGGGCGATACATCGGGATAACCCGAGCCATTGGCGGAAGCCAAAACAACAAACGGCGATTTCTCAATGATTTGTTTTGACAGATCATCAATGTGGGTCATGACCTTAGCCAGCACGGGTGCAGGTGGTGCACCAATCAGTTCACGGATTTCCTCGAGACTTTCTATAACGCCATGAAAGTCAGCAAACGGGTCTTGAACTCCTGTCATTTCTGCTCCTGTTTAAACTCGAACTCAAGGGCTGCTTTTGACAACTTTATTTTCAAGTTTATCTTTGCTTTCAACAATTTGATCCACCGTTTGTTCAACACTCAAATCGCTCGAGTCAATCACCAGCCAACCCGTTTTTGGGTGCGCTTCGATGCTCGTTTGAAGGCTGCGAATGGCTTGCTCGAGAATTTGTTTGAAACTGCCCTCGTCAGGCTTTCTGGCATGAAGTCGCTCTAAGGTTGTCTCGAGATTTGGCAGCAATAAAACCCGAGTCACTCGCCGCGATATTTTTTGGTTGTAATCTTCATCGGGGGTTTCGCCCAACCAAAAATCATCAATTGCCACCGCAAAACCCTCATCAGCGTACATTCGAGCCATGACACAAGCAGCTTCTCGAGCGAGCCGCAATTGTCGAAAAGTTTCGGGCGGGATTTCAAAAGCCATGTCGGATAAGCCAGCAACCACCAAGTGACGCAGATCATCGACGGGAATGTGCAAACCGCGTTCAAAGCGCTGCATCAAGGCTTTAGCCACGGTGCTTTTGCCCGAGGCTGGCGTTCCCATGATTAAGAAAATTGGTTGCATGATTGGCTTTCTGGTCAAATCAGGTTTTAAATTCGGTCAAGATGACATGGATATTTTCAAGACCAACGTTGTGCAACGAATGGGCGGGGATTGGCGCGGCTAAAATGGCTGTGCCTGGAACTGGCGTGTTGGTCATGCGCGAGGAATCCATCATGACGTTGCGGTGCTCGTCATAACGCACAAAGTCGCTCCAGGAAATGATGTACAAAAATCCAGACCAAATGTGCGTGTGAACTCGAGTTTCCTCACCAGGTTTTAAGAGCGTCTCGAGCACCCGAATTTTGTCTGTCTCGAGCAAGACCTTGTGGTGTTCGGGAGCGGCGGCAACGGCATCAAGTTGATCGAGCATGATTTCCCTTTCGCTATTCAAACCAATTCTGGAGTTTTAAACCTTTGACGCGTTTAAATTCTTTGCTGTCTTTTGTGACCAAGGTCGCGTTCAACTCGAGGCTCAAGATTCGTTATTTCTCTTGTGCCGCTTCGACAAAACGTTTTTGCCGTTCTTGTGAGCGTCCCTCGCCACCAACAACTGCCGAAGTTTCGCAGAACGTGGCAGGACCTACTGGCGATGAACCAAGCTCGTACACCGCTTCGGCGGTTTTGCACTGGTAAATCTCGTGGTAGAAAGAAATTCCTTTGCCTGCATTGTCGTTTAACCATTTCCACCAGGCGGTGTGTGGCATCTGACGGGCGAACAACGCAAGGTCGGCATGAGAGCGCCAATATTGCAATTGAATCGCACCATTGCCCTCAGGCAGAAACCGCACGCCCAGCAAACCTTCGGCTTGCTTCATGGCAGCTTCCATTTGCTCGGGAATACCCGCAGCCCCGTACATGGCGAAGGCTTCTGGAGAATTGGCTTGCAAACCAAAAATGGCAATCGTCAATTGCGGATGATCCCACATATGAGCAATGTAGGCGCTGTCGGTAGGTGGAAGAGCAACTTTTTCAGACATAAAAATTCTCCTTGCTCGAGGTTTTATTGACCTTTAATTTCGTTGCCAAGCCGCACGACTTCCGTTGCCAGCAAATCAAAATCCGCCGTCACGCTGCGGTGGTTGGCTATCGCAATTCGCAAGCAATACTGACCGTGAAGCGTGGTGTACGACGGCACGGCAATACCTTTTTCGTGAAGTTGCATCAAAATTTCTTTGTTCAGCGCATCGAGTGCCGCATTCTCGAGGTGTCCTGGGTTAAACCGAAAGCAGACGATGTCCAAACCGATTGGTGCCATCATCTCGAGCTTTGGGTCAGCATCAACCAAGCCTGCAAAGTAATGTGCTTGGTCAACATTGCGGGCGATCATGCGCCCGAACCGCGCCAGCCCGTGTTCTTTGATGGACATCCAAACTTTTAACGCCCGAAATTGCCTCGAGAGTTGAAGACCGTAATCGCTAAACCAATTGCCTGCCGCCAACCCTCGAGTTTGGAGTGCCAGGTATTCTGGGGTCAGCGCGAAGGTGTCACGGTGCGCGGTTTTGTCTCTGACCAGCACGCAACCCGCCTCGAATGGAATGTGCAACCATTTGTGCAAATCAAGCGCCACAGAATCGGCGCGTTCGATGCCAACCAGTTTTGGTTTGACGTTCTCCGCCAGTACCGCCACCGCACCAATCGCGCCGTCCACATGAAACCAGAGCTTCTCGCGCTCGCACAAATCAGCCAGCGCGGTCAGATTGTCTATCGCACCTGTGTTGATCGTGCCAGCATTGCCAATCACGCACAGCGGTTGATGCCCCGCATTTCGGTCATCAATGATGGCTCGCTCGAGCGCCGCCAGATCAATCGTGTAATCGGCGTTGACAGGAATTTTTCGCAAGCTCGAGCTACCCATGCCAAGCGTTTCAATTGCTTTTTGAACACTGCTGTGAACCTCGCCCGAGGCGTAAACCATCAAGCGCCCTTTTGCCGCCTGCATTCCCGATTCACGGACGTTAAAACCAGCATTGGTATTTCGAGCCACGGCAAGACCAATAAAGTTCGCCATGCTGCCACCACTGACCAGCAAGCCGCTAGCTTCTGTTGGGAAGCCCATCATGGCTTTGATCCAGTCGATCACTTGGGTTTCGACCAGGTTGGAAACATGATTGCCGCCGCCAAGGTTGGAATTCATGACTGAAGCCATAAAGTCCGCCAGTGCGCCCATAATCGTGCCATTGCCCATGTACCAACCCCAGAATCGCGGGTGGGTGTTGCCCATTGGGTAGGGCAGAATGGTCTCTTTAAAATCCTGGTAGGTGGCGGCAGCCCCTTCGGGATCAAGCGGCACTGGCACTTGAAATTTTGCTGCGATTTCATCTGGGACGGGTTGCCAGACTGGACGTTCGCGCAGGGTCTCGAGGTGATGAAACGCATCATCGATCATCTGGTGTGCCAGCGCACGCATTTCATCCCAATTTTCGGGGTCGAGCGTCTCGAGCTTCAAAGCCTCATCCATTTTTTGCCTCCTTGAATTTTTATGGTTCAAAAATCACAATAGCAGGTTAGGTTTAAAAGGCTCGAGGATGGTTTTTTCAGAAAAACAGGAATCTCTTGAATACACGGATTCTGGGACGTAAGGCTCGAAAGGTTCAACAATTCCCGTTTAACAAAAGCCAGTAGAACTCCAGGGGGTTTTTGCGTACCGTGGAAAACATCATCTTTTGCGTCACTTACTATGCTCTAGTCCCTCATCACCCGTGCCTCGCGCCTGAACTTGGTTCACAAGCCCAATTTTTTTCACCATTTCACGGTCAATGGTGTAAGGAACTCCGTCGGGCGTGAACGGCTGCTTAAAATTGAAGGCATCTGGACTCGAGCCTTGGTGGTGCAGCAGTTCGTAACGCCGATGTGCTTCATCCCAAGTGACTGGTTGGTCATCTTCGACCCACCACGCCACAGAACTGGGAAACAAGCCTTGCTCAAACCACTCCTTGCGCTTGGCGAAGGCTTCGCCGTGCAAACCACCATAGGCATACGCCATTACCGACTCGAGATTTTTCCATACGGACAAGGTGTGAACCACCCGCCCCGCAAATTCTGGGGCGCGAAACATAGCAGGCACATTGGAATCATCGCCGAAGAGTGCCATGACAAACCCATGACTGTCCTCGGCAACCTCGAAGACGCTATCAACGCGGTCTGCAAAGCCGCGCACCTGCGGGTCGCCGTAGGGTTGGAGCAAGATTCCTAGATTCACAAATGCAAGTTTTGCCATGATTCTCCTTTCGGTGTGGGTATGAACGGTTTGTTTATTGTCTCGAGGTTCGAGATTTAAACCTCGAGCCTTACCGAGATCAGTTCTTTCATAAGATTTACAGTTTACCCAATATGTTTAGCATGGCAGGAACAACCTCGGAATGGTGAATAGATTATCGTCCAGCCACCCTTTAGACTTGCATTGGGCGCTGATGGACGACGGTATCGGTGTACTGTTGAAAAGATGTTGCTTTTCCATCCGAGAACTTCCAGACGTGCGCGAACGGGGCTTTGAAGCTCTTGCCTGTCGCTTTGTACGTGCCACTGTACTGACCCAATGCCACCACAGTCGAACCATCGGCTACGAATTCGTGTGGAACGGCGGCGTAACCATCCCACTCGCCGCCAAGTTTCATGAAAACGCCCTCCAGAACTGCTTGCGGTCCAACATAGATGCCGCCATAAGGACCGCCTTCGGCGTCAGTCCACTCAATGGTGGGGGACATGATGCCAAGAACTGAAGGAACATCTCCAACGGCAAAAGCGTTGTACGCGCCGCGTAAGATTTCAAGATTGCTGTTCATTTTGTAACTCCTTTGATATCTGATTCTGGCGATGTCATCTCGAGCGTGATGGCTTTTTACTGCCCTGGTGCGCGGTAGCTCGGGCTGAGTTTGACCGCTTCGTCTATCTCTTCAACCGTGATTAAAGGTGTGACTGAGCAGGTGACTCGTCCAGAGGCGTTCAAAGTGCCTGATACGGCAATGGCGGCATGGTGGCTGGGAAGACTGGCAATGGCATAAACATCCGTTTCGCCAAACGCAAAATACATGGATTCAAGCGTTCCTCCAACCGATTTTACAAGCGCTTCAGCTACTGCTTTACGGCTTGAGCCGCCCTCGGCAATGACTCCTTTGATTCCTTCACCAGTGTAATTAAGTTTAACCAAATACTTATTCATGGTGTTCTCCTTGTGGAGCAGAAAGTGGGCTTGGTTTTGTGTCTCGAGAAAGGTGGACAAAAACCCCACCTTACAAGTCACCCTCCTTCGATTACAGGTTTATGCGGTGAAACGACTAAGATTTTGTGGACGGCAAGTTCCGAGACAGAATGGAAGCGAACATGGGCAAATACAAAACCTACACACCAGAATTCAAACTTGAAGC
>JAYTKL010000140.1:0-3975 GCA_043730305.1 Deinococcales bacterium
GCTGACTCATACTTTCTCCGATACTTTACGACCAAGTAAACCCGATGGTCTAAAAATCAAGATTAAAATCAGCAGTCCAAAGGCAATAATGTCTTTATAAGATGAACTGATGTACTGAGCTGCAAGTTGCTCGAGAAGTCCCAGCACCACACCACCGAGCATTGCCCCAGGAATACTGCCAATGCCACCAAGCACGGCTGCCGTAAAGGCTTTAAGTCCTGGCAAAAAACCACTGTACGGATTGAGCGTCCCAAACTTTAAAGCGTAAAGCACACCCGCCACACCGCCTAAAGCACCACCGATTAAAAATGTCACGGTAATGATGTTGTTGACGTTAATGCCCATCAAACTCGAGGTACTTTGGTCTTGAGCGACGGCGCGAATGGCGCGACCCGTTTTGGTGTAATTGACAAAATAGGTCAAACCAGCCAGCATGATCGCGCCGACCACAAAAATGGTCAAGGTCGTGTTCGAAATGGTTGCGCCACTGATTAAAGGGTGTGTGATCGCAAAAAAGTCTGGATCGTTGCCTTTGATATAGCTTGGGAAAGGGCGGTTAAAATTACCGAACAAGCTTTCGACAAGGCGCACAATGTCTTGTAAAAACAAACTCATGCCAATGGCAGAAATCAGCGGCACGAGCCTGGGCGCTCCGCGCAACCGAAGCGGTCGATACGCCACCCTTTCGACGGTGACCGCCAGTACACCAGACGCCGCCGCCCCAACACACAACGCAAAAACCAATTGCAACAATGGATGCCAGGTGGTTTTGGTCAAAACCCCGAGCAGCAATTCGACGCCGACAATGCCGCCGAACATAAAAATTTCTGAGTGGGCAAAATTAATCAGCTCGAGCACGCCATAAACCATGGTGTAACCGAGCGCGATAACGGAATACACCAATCCAAGTGCCAGACCGCTGAGCAGGGTTTCAATAAAGAGCTGCATTCGTCTGTATCATCACTCCCCTCTTGATTTAAGTTCGAGTATTAATTCTCGAACGAACGTTAGGTTCTTTGTGGTTATCAATACATTTTAACACGCCAAAGCTTCACCACATCAAAAGCTCGAGCTGCGCTAGCATTCAAACAAGAAGAGCGGAAATAGAAAACCCAGCAATCAGACTCGAGCACCAAAGCCACCTCGAGTTTGAAGGTCTTTTTCTGCCTGCAATTTAGACTCTTGGCTTAAGCGTCGAGAAAACTCTAGCCTGCCTAAAAAAATGAGGGGTGGATTTCCCCACCCCTCGAGATCAACTTAATTCAAAATTACTTCATCTCGGGTTCTGGAGCACTGAAAGTAATACTCTTGATGACTTTGTTGTTGTTGTAATCTGGTTGCGCTGCGACCACAACGTACTTGGCAACTTTAAGATCGCCACGTGAGTTGAGTGCAATTTTACCAGTCACACCGTTGAAGGTGACTTGACGAACGGCTTTGGCAACGTCCAAACGCTCTGGTTTTGCACCGTTGTTGGCTTTCAAAGAGGCGGCAATCGCACGAATGACAACGCGGGCGGCATCGTAACCGTAAGCGCTGTAACCTTCTGGATCAGCACCGTACTTGGTCTTGTACTTCTTGGCAAACGCTTTGGCGGCTGGCAACAAGTTAAGTGGCACAGCAGTCGTGGTGAAGTAAATGTTCTTCATGTTATCAGCGCCTGCGGTGTTCTGAAGGTCTTGACCGTCGAAACCGTCGCCACCAACCAATGGTGTGTTCAAGCCAGCTTGACGAAGTTGCTTGAGCATTGGGGCGGCTTCGGTGTAAATCGCACCGAAGTAAATGGCGTCTGGCTTGTCGGCTTTGGCTTTGTTGATGAACGAGCTGAAATCGGTGTCAGCGGCTTCTTGACCGGCTTCGACCAAGACTTTGGCGCCGAGTTGCTTGGCACGCGCAGCGAATGCGTTGGCAATGCCTTCGCCGTAAGCGGTCTTGTTGTTCAGGACATAAATACGCTTGGCTTTGAGCACATTGACCACGAAGTCAGCGCCGACTGGTCCTTGCACATCGTCACGACCACAAATGCGGTTGGTGACTTGGGCGGTGGACAAACGGTCTGTCACGCGTGGGTTGGTGTTCGCAGGGCTGACCATCGTCAGGTTGACCTTGGCGTAGACTTCGCTCGAGGGGATTGCCACGCCCGAGTTGAGGTGTCCGACGATGCCCATGATTTCTGGATCGTTGATCAAACGGTTGGCGTTGGCAACGCCGACGTTGGCGGTCGCCTGATCGTCTTCTGGTTGGTAAACAACTTTGTAGCCGTACGCTTCGATCAGGCGCTTCTCTTCAGAGATTGCCATTTCTGCGCCGTTCTTGATTGCAGTTCCCAGGTTCGACTGACCGCCCGAAAGTGGGGTCTGGCTGGCAATCTTGATCGTGCCTTTGGTTTGGGCGTCCGCACCAACGAACACACCTGCAGCCAAGGCTGCCGTTAACAAAATACGTTTCTTCATCCCTTACTCCTCCTTAGAACTTTTGGGTTTCGAGCACGTTGGCTCTCTTCCCGTGTTTTTGATTCCGTGAAATCATAAAGATTGCATACAACCCTGTCAACGCCCTGATGCACCAAAACCTGAACAATCTTCACCAAAACCTTCATGAGATCGCCCCAAATCACATGATCTCGAGGTACCTGTTCAGTTCCCAATCGTGAACCGTGGCGGCATACAGACCCCACTCGGCACGTTTGGCATCCAGGAAATGATCAAAAATATGGTCGCCCAAGGCATCGCGGATGGTACGGTCAGACTCGAGTTCGTCCAGGGCTTCGCGCAAAGTCCCAGGCAGGGTCTTGACCTTGTGACGACGTTTATCCCGAACACTCATGTCGTCAACATCGCGTTGAATCGGTGGTGGCGGCTCGAGTTTTTCAGAGATTCCTTGAAGCCCCGCCGCGAACATGGCAGACAATGCCAAATACGGGTTGCACGTTCCATCTGGCATTCGCAGCTCGGCTCGCGTTCCCGCGCCGCGCCGCGCCGGCACACGAATCATGGCGCTGCGGTTGCTGGCGCTCCAGGCGATGCTGGCTGGCGCTTCAAAGCCTGGCACGAGACGTTTATAAGAGTTGACCAAAGGATTGGTGATGGCAACCATCCCTTGCGCGTGCTCGAGAAGCCCGCCAATAAAGTACTTGGCGGTGCTCGAGAGTTGAAATTCGCCTTTGGGATCAAAAAAGGCGTTCTCACCATTTTTAAAAAGACTTAAATGCGTGTGCAAACCCGAGCCGTTGATGCCCTCCACAGGTTTAGGCATGAACGTCGCGTGCAAACCATGCTCGAGCGCCACCCGTTTGACCACAAATTTAAACGTCGTGATCGAATCGGCGGTTCGCAGCGCCGTGTCGTATTTAAAATCAATCTCATGCTGACCGGGCGCGACCTCATGATGTGCCGCCTCGACCTCAAAACCAAGCTCAAGCAGCACATTCACCATGTCGCGGCGGGCTTCCTCGCCACGGTCTATCGGTGCGAGATCAAAATAACCCGCCGCATCGTGGGTGATCGTGGTCGCCGTACCTTCATTGGATCGCTGAAACAAGAAAAATTCGAGTTCGGGACCGGCAAACACGCCATCAAAACCCATTTTCTTGGCTTTATCGACGGTGCGTTTTAAAGCGGCTCTGGGGTCGCCCAGAAAAGGTTTACCGTCAGGCAGCGCTATGTCACAGACCACTCGAGCCACGCGCCCACGCTTCGCGTCACTTTCCGAAAAGGCTGGGAAAACCCGAAACGTCTCGAGGTCGGGTTGCAGCAGCATGTCAGACTCTTCTTGACGGGTGAAGCCCTCGATGCTCGAGCCGTCAAACATGATGTTGCCGTCTAAAGCTTTTTCAAATTGTGATATTGGCACTTCGACGTTTTTGGCAACACCGAGGACATCGGTAAATTGCAAACGCAAGAAGCGCACGTTTTCGGTTTTTAAGGCTTTCAGGACTTCGGCTTTGCTGGTCGGCATGAAAATTCCTTTCGGGAA
>JAYTKL010000141.1:0-3613 GCA_043730305.1 Deinococcales bacterium
TCGAGGAGAACCTGAGGAGGTTCGTATGAAGCGAAAGTTGTTAATGGGACTCGTGGGGCTGGGCATGGCTGCCGGTTTGGCTGGCGTCGTGGCTCAAAGCGGAACAGGCAAGTTGGTTTACAACTCGGATGCGTCCGATCCAGCACCAAAAGCTTACGATCAAAAGATTGTGGCTCAGTTTAAAGCCAAATACCCAGGCATCGACATGACGCACAACACCGTCGATCACGAAAGCTTTAAGCAAGCCATTCGCACTTACCTTGCCAGCGACAATCCACCAGATGTTTTGACCTGGTTCGCCGGCAACCGTATGCGTTTCTTCTCGAGCAAAGACCTGGCTGCCGACATCGGTTCGGTCTGGAAAGACAACGGCTGGGAAAAGACCTTTCCAAAGGGCTTCCAAGCACTTAGCCAGGACAAAGGCAAGTACGTTTTCTTGCCAACCAGCTATTACTGGTGGGCAATGTACTACCGCAAAGACATCTTCCAAAAGTTGGGTTTGAAAGAAGCCAAAACTTGGAACGAATTCTTGGGTTTGTGCCGCTCGCTCAACAAGGCAGGCGTCACGCCAATCATGACCGGCTCGAAGTTCTTGTGGCCACTCGGCGGTTGGTTTGACTTCCTGGACATGCGCGTGAACGGACCACAATTCCATGTTGACGTGACCGACGGTAAAATCAAGTACACCGACAGCCGCGTTCGCAAAGTCTTCAGCTACTGGAAGCAACTCCTGGACAACAAATGCTTCCTCGAGAACAGCGCCAGCTATGACTGGCAAGACGCCGCGCAACTCATGACCCAAGGTAAAGGCGCAATGTACCTGATGGGCGATTTCATCCGCGATCAATGGAAAGATGGACTCGAGGCAACCCAACTCGACTTCTTCCGCTTCCCAATCATCAACGCCAAATTGCCAGTCGGTGAGGAAGCGCCAACCGACGGATTCTTCGTGCCAGCCAAAGCGCCAAACGTTGCCAACGCCAAACTCTTCATGGGTTACTTGGGCAGCAAAGAAGCCATGGAACAAGGCGCCAAAGAACTCGGTCGTTTGGTTCCGCGCAGCGACGTGGACAAAGGCTTGTACGCATCCAAGCCACAAATTGCCAAGGCTCAAGCCACGATCATCGAACCAGCCGATTACATCGCGCAATTCTATGACCGCGACACCGACCCAGAAATGGCGAACATCGGCATGAAAGGCTTCCAACAATTCATGCAAGACCCAAGCCAACTCAGCAACATTCTCAAAAACCTCGAAGCCACCCGCGAACGTATCTACGGTAAAATCACGAAGTAAAGCAATGCGGGAATCCCGCTCGGGTTTGAACTCGAGCGGGATTTTATTTTAAAGACTGTGAACTCAAAATCTGGTTATTTTGTGGTGGCAAGAGTAGACTCGAAAAGTACAAATAAAGAAAATTCGTTGGCAATAGCCTCGAGAAATTTCAGCTTTAAACTCGAGTTAAAGGAGGTCTTATGGCTCTGGCAAGCAGACGCACCCGAAGCGCAAATTATCAGACGTTGGCGTTAAACCGCTTCCTGGTGATTTTTTCGTTTTTAGGTATTCCGTTGGGACTTTATCTGGTCTGGGTTTTATGGCCAACCTTGTACACTTTTTACTTGTCATTAACAAATTGGGACTCATTTACACCACCAGTTTTTGTTGGATTTCAAAATTATCAATACTTAATTGCAGATCCCGAATTTCAACATGCGGTGATCAACAATGCCTTGTGGATTTTGGTGTTTATTACCGTGCCAACGGCGGCTGGTTTGGCACTCGCAACGGTCTTAAACAACAATTTACGTTTTGACAGATTTTTAAAAGTCGCTTATTTTTTGCCCATGGTGATTGCTCCAGTCATTATTGCCCTGATCTGGAGTTGGATTTATCTCCCACAGCAAGGTCTTTTGAACTCTTTCATCAACCAGGTGCTCAGATTATTGCAAGCCATAGGCTTTAATGTTGATCCCAAATCTGCCTACAGTATTGGCTGGCTCGGTGATCCAAATCTGGCACTGGTTGCCGTCATGGCACCAGCGGTATGGCGTCAAACTGGCTATGTCATGATTTTGTACTTGGCTGGACTTAAAACCGTTGATTCAGAAGTGGTCGAAGCTGCCAAAATGGACGGTGCAACCGGCTGGACGATGTTTCGTTACGTTATATTTCCAATGCTTTCGCCAGTCACCACCATAGTGGTAGTGGTTTCAATCATCGACTCGTTGCGTTCGTTTGACATCGTTAACGTCATGACCAAAGGCGGTCCGGTCAGTGCCACAGAAGTTTTGGCAAATTACATGTATGTCAAATCCTTTGATGACAACCGACTCGGTTACGGTGCCGCGATTGCCGTCGTTTTGTTCGGATTTGCCTTAATTTTCGTCATGATGTACTTGCGCCAAGTCATGGCACAGGAAGACGAGGGAACAGCATGAGCCCAGCCCAACCCGCTCAAGTCAACAAAGTCCTTAAAGAAAAACGATTTCGCAAAGGTGTTCACCCAGCCATTATCGTGATTGTCTGGTTCTTTGCGTTACTTTGGCTTGTACCAATTGTTGGCGCTTTTTTGACGGCATTCAGAACTTTTGATGATCTCAACGAGTTTGGTTTGTTCAGCATTCCAAGGGTGTTCACGCTCGATAATTTCACCAGGGCTTGGAACACCGCCAACCTTGGGCAGTTCATGCTCAACAGCTTCATCATCACCATACCAAGCCTGACCGCCTGCGTTTTACTCTCGAGCATGTGCGCATACGCCCTTGTGCGGTTTCGCTTCGCTCTTTCACGCCCGTTGTACATGATGTTCGTGGCAGGCTTGATGCTACCCTTTCAAATGTTGTTGCTGCCCGTTTTTAAACTTTCCGATGACCTTGGCATTTACAACACCTACTGGTCGTTAATTCTGATTCACACCGCGTTTCAACTTGGTTTTTGCAGCTTCGTGCTGCGCAACTTCATGCGCACCGTACCGCCAAGTCTGTTTGAATCTGCCGTGATTGACGGCGCAACCGAATGGGTCATTTTCCGCCGCATCGCCTTTCCGCTCATGCTGCCAGGTTTGGCTGCACTGGCGACCCTCGAGTTCACCTGGATTTTTAACGATTTCCTCTGGGCGTTGGTGCTGATTCAAGACACGCACCTGAAGCCAGTCACCACAGGTCTGGCAAACTTGCGTGGGCAATTCACCACCGATTACCCATTGATTGTGGCTGGAAGCCTTGTGGCGACCATTCCGACATTAATCGTGTTCTTTGGGTTGCAACGATACTTTATTCAGGGTTTAACGGTTGGTGCAACCAAAGGTTAAATCTCAAACTGTAAAAAGGAATCTCGAGCTTTGGATCTCCAAGGCTCGAGATTTTTTTTGGAGCGGGAGAAGAGGCTCGAACTCTCGACATTCAGCTTGGGAAGCTGACGCTCTACCGACTGAGCTACTCCCGCATGAACTCGAGTTTAGCGATTTAGGCGGTTTCTTGCAAGTCAAAAAAAAGAATCTCGAGTTTAAACTCGAGAAACTTGGTGGGCAGGGATGGATTCGAACCATCGTACGCTATGCGAACGGATTTACAGTCCGTCTCCTTTAACCACTCGGACACCTACCCAAGGTGT
>JAYTKL010000142.1:0-2187 GCA_043730305.1 Deinococcales bacterium
CGGCGGGGATGGTCTGAGACCATCCCCTACAAGAATATGATCATTTTTTAATCTGCGGCGTGGGCAAGCTCGAGCACGGTTGAGGGTTCAAAAGCAGCACTGCCAATTCGCATGGTGTATTCGCGCCAGCTTTCAGAACCAACCCGGTGCTTGAGAAAACCAGTAATCACTTTTTCGGAGTATTCCTCGAGTTGTGATGCTGGTATCACGCTCTTGAGTTTGTCCCCAAGGCGTGCTTCAACATCCAAGCCGCCCGAAAGGTGAACTTGATAAACCTCTTCTTGCCCGCCGTTTGCGTCAGTGCGATTTGCGCCCATGAAGCCCAGATCGGCAACCTGATACCGTGCGCAGGCGTTCGAGCAACCCGTGAGATTGATGCTGAAGGCGTGCGGAAAAGTGTTGCCAAATTTTGACTCGAGGTGTTCGACAAGTTTGGTGGTTTTGGCTTTGGTTTCGGTCAGTGCCAACCGACAAAATTCGATGCCCGTGCAGGCAATTGTGCTGCCCCGAAAGAAATTGTTGGCGTGAAGACCAATCTGCTCGAGTTCCTTAATGGCAGCCTCGAGTTTTTCTTGCGGCACATTCACAACAATCACGTTCTGGCGCGGCGTGTTGCGCAAATCGCCAGAGCCGTAAGTTTCGGCAATGCGGGCTAGCTCGAGGGCGTGGGCGGTGGTGATGCGCCCAACCGTGGTGGCGAGTCCAATGGCGTACTGACCATTGTTTTGAGGAATGATTCCCAAATGATCGCTGGCGTTGCTGGGTGCCCTGGGGGCTTCAAGACCATCTTCAAATTTGCGCCCGAGGTATTCGCGCTCGACCACATCGCGGAATTTGTCCGCACCCCAATCGCTAAGCAAAAACTTCAAACGGGCTTTCTTGCGGCTGACCCGGTACCCATGATCGCGGTACGCGGCGGTGATGGCGCGTGAAACCTCGAGCACGTCCTGGGGCATCACAAACACGCCAAGGCGTTTGGCGAGGTGCGGAATTGCGCCCAGACCGCCACCGACCCAAACATCAAAACCGATTCGCCCGTCAATGTGCGTGTGCGCGATAAAACCAATGTCGTTGATGTGATGACAGGCACACTGCTCGGGGCAGGCGGTGACTGAAATCTTAAATTTGCGCGGCAAATCACCAAACTCGACATTGCCCGAAAAATGGTTGGACAGGGTTTGCGACAGTTCTCGGGTGTCCAGAATTTGCCGTCCGTCCAAACCCTCGAGCGGGCAGGCAATCACGTTACGCACCGTGTCACCACACGCGCCAACCGAATGCAAACCGACTTTCTCGAGTCGGTCAAAAATTTCTGGAACGTCTTCGATTTTTAACCAGTGAAATTGGAAGGTTTGGCGGTCAGTAATGTCGAGCACACCGCGACCAAAATCGTTGGCAATGCCAACCACCACGCGCATGATCTGGCTGGTGTACGCACCAGCAATGATTTTGATGCGCAGCATGAAAAAACCATCTTCTTGCGGGCGTTGCGGGTACAGACCGTACCATTTGAACAAATCCAGATCATCGGGGGTGATGCTCGAGAAACCCGTTTTGGCGTAATTGTAAATGTCTGCCAGGACTTGATACGGTGGTTTGAGGGCTTTGATTTCCTCCATGTGATTTGCTTTTGCCATTGATCCTGTCCTCTCGAGAAAACGGGTTTTGATCCCGTTGTTAACTGCTCAGCACCGACCTGAGAATCAATACTGTTCCAACAATTGACAGTACTGTACCAAGAAGTGGACGGGCAATGTTTTCCGAGAGTTTAGGAGCGTACCCACTGGCAAGCCAAGTGCTGGGGAGTGCGCCAAGCAGCAACCAGCCAACCGTTGGGAAGTCAACGGCAGATCGTTGCGCATGACCTGCGGCAGCCACCAAGGAGAGCAGCACACCGTGGGCAACGTCTGTGCCTGCCAGTCTCGAGACTTTCAGTCGCGGCATGATAAACGTCAGTGCCAGCGCGAGCATTGCGCCGCTGCCAATGCTGGTCAAGCCAACAATTGCGCCAACGGCTGCGCCAACCAGTGGCAAAGGAATTGGAATGGCTTTGACCACTTTGGGCGGGTATTTCCAACGCCATAAAATCGCAATGCCGGTAAAGATTAGGGCAATTGCCAATAAACGCAACAAGAACGTGACCTTCACGTGCATCAAACTGGTGGCGTAACCTGCGGGAAGGCTGCC
>JAYTKL010000143.1:0-13057 GCA_043730305.1 Deinococcales bacterium
TTGCTAAACTTTGACTGTGAGCGATACCAGTACCATCACCCGAACTCAACCCAAATCGCAGACGCGAACGCCCCCAATGTTTCGCGTGCTGCTGTTAAATGATGATTACACGCCGCAAGATTTTGTGGTGGACGTGCTGATGCGTTTTTTCAGAAAACCCGAAGGCGAAGCCGTGCAAATCATGCTCAATGTCCACCGAATTGGCGTTGGTGTGTGTGGCGTGTACGAATTTGAAATTGCCGAAACCAAAGTCAACCAAGTCGAACAAGCCGCCCGCGAAGAGGGACACCCGCTTCAATGCACCCTAGAACCCGCGTGAGTACCCACGTGAGTACCCGCGTGAAGGAAATTTTATGCTGACCCCAAACCTAGAACGCAGCGTCCACCGCGCCCTCGAGATTGCGCATCAAAACTCTCACGAGTACGCCAGTTTGGAGCATCTGCTGCTCTCACTGCTCGATGATCCCGACGCGCAAATAACCCTCTCGAGGTGCGGGGTTGATCTGACTGCATTGCGCGAGGATTTGAACGCGTTGATGCTCGAGTTTGAAGCCGTCAACGGGCTTGAACCCGCACCAACCACGGCATTTCAACGGGTCTTGCAACGTGCGGTGATGTCAATGCGGGCGGCGGGACGCGACGAGGCGAACGGCGCGAACGTGCTGGTTGCCATGTTCGACGAACGTCAGTCTCGGGTGTTTGCGCTGCTGGAATCCTTCGGGCTTTCCCGCGTGGACATTACGGGCGCAATCTCGAGGGGGGCTTTGCCAGCAGGGACAAGTCCAGCCGAATCCAGTGGCTCGAGTGGTGAAGGTCGTAACGAGCGCGGCAATGATGAGTCGGCTGGTGTCGCGCAAAATCCGCTCGAGGCGTACTGCACGAATTTGACCGCCAAAGCCGAAAAGGGCGAACTTGACCCCGTGATCGGACGTGACGCCGAGTTGACCCGCGTTTTGCAAGTGCTGGTGCGGCGCAACAAGAACAACCCGATTCTGGTCGGCGATCCTGGCGTGGGCAAAACCGCAATTCTCGAGGGACTGGCACAAAAAATTGTGGCAGGCGATGTACCAACAAGGTTGATTGGCGCAGAATTGTACTCGCTCGACATGGGCGCGTTGCTGGCTGGCACGCGTTTTCGGGGCGACTTTGAAGAACGCCTGAAAGCTGTGATCAAAAACCTCGAGAATCATCCGAACGCAGTCTTATTCGTTGACGAAATCCATACGATTGTTGGCGCTGGGGCAACTTCGGGCGGCACGATGGACGCCAGCAACATGCTCAAACCCGCGTTAACGGGAAAGCTGCGCTGCATCGGTGCGACCACCTTCAACGAATTCAAAGCCTTTGAAAAAGACCGTGCCTTGGCGCGTCGTTTCCAAAAAATTGATGTTCTCGAACCAACCCGTGCCGACACCGTGCGGATTCTCGAGGGACTCAAATCGCGGTTTGAGGCGCATCACGGTTTGACGTACTCGCCTGAGGCGTTAACTCGAGCGGTGGATTTGGCGGTGCGTTATTTGTCGGAGCGCAAACTGCCCGACAGCGCGATTGATGTACTCGATGAGGCTGGCGCGATGCAAACCTTGCTACCCGAAGCCAAGCGCGTCAAAATCATCACCGAACTCGAGATTGAAACCGTGGTCGCACGCATGGCACGAATTCCAGAAAAGAACGTCTCGAGGGACGACGCGCAAGTTCTCAAAAACCTTGAGATTGATTTAAGCCTTGCCGTGTTTGGACAACAAAAGGCGGTGCGGGAAGTTGCCAGTGCCATCAAACTTGCCAGGGCGGGATTGCGCGACCCAAACAAACCGATTGGCAATTACCTGTTCGCAGGTCCGACGGGTGTGGGTAAAACCGAACTCGCCAAGCAACTTGCCCTCAGTTTGAGCGTGCCGTTAATTCGCTTTGACATGAGCGAATACATGGAAAAACACACGATCTCGAGATTGATTGGCGCACCTCCAGGTTATGTTGGCTTTGACCAGGGTGGTTTACTGACCGATGCCGTCAGTCAAAACCCGCATTGTGTGCTGCTGCTCGACGAAATCGAAAAAGCACACCCTGACTTGTACGCCATTTTGCTGCAAGTCATGGATTACGGCAAACTGACCGACCACAACGGCAAAAGCGTGGACTTCCGCAGCACCATTCTAATCATGACCACCAACGCGGGCGCATCTGAGGCGGGCGAAAAACGCCTTGGTTTCACCGAGGGCTTCAACGCGGGCGCAAGCCAAGACGCGATCAAACGCCTGTTCACCCCAGAATTCCGCAACCGTTTGGACTCCATCATTTCCTTCGCGCCACTCTCAAGTGACATTATGGGTCATATCGTCGAAAAATTCTTGAAAGAACTCGAGAATCAACTGCTCGAGCGCCACGTGAAAATGAAAGTCAGCACGCCAGCCAAAGAATGGCTTGCCGTAAAAGGGTACGACAAACGCATGGGCGCAAGACCCCTGGCGCGGGTGATTCAGGAAAGTATCAAAAAACCTGTTTCCGACGCGTTACTGTTTGGAAAACTGAAAGACGGCGGCACGCTCGAGGTTGGGGCGAACACGGAGGGTTTGAGTTTTAAATACTCGAGTTTGAAGAAGAAAGTGGAACAGGCTGCGGAACTCGAGCATCTAAATTAAGTTATTCGTTGCGTTGAAACAAAAGTTGGACAATCAAAAGAATCACCAGCGCAATACTCGAGCGTTTTTTCCAGCTCGAGTATTGTCATTGACAGGTTATTCTCGATTTGTTGAATGGGTTGCTGATCGCAATCATATTCACAATGCAAAACCCAAGAAATTGGCAATGAAAGCAACTGAATCAACGCATTTGCAAATTCTTGATGGTTTGCCCAAGAATAGTTACGTTGTCTATTCAAGTTTGGAAGTAAAAGTATCTGGTTGGCTTTGACATGATGACTGTTAAAATAGTTGATACCAAAATGACCTGCACCAGCACCTACAAAAACTTGACCAATCGATGTATCGTTAAAAAAGCAAAGAAGTTCGTCTGTCACGCCCCAATTCGATTCAAAATACTCGAGCCGCACATTCTCAAGATTGGTTGGGATGGTCAACTCAAAGATATTAGGGCAAGTAGTGAATCGAAAAGCAGTTTGCATTGCAAGACATACTATTCGATGGTTATTGTGACCCAAATCAGCAAGATAGCTTATGGAGTTGATTAAGCAATAAAAAGCTCGAGAAATTATTCTTTTAAATCAAAGCATTGTGCTTGTCAAAAATTCCAACTTCAATTAGACTAGTCATATGACTAGTCATAATTTGAACGGGACTCCAACTTGGGCAGTTCAGGATGCAAAAGCAAAATTTAGTGAATTTCTCGAGGCGTGCGTCAACAACGGTCCTCAAATCGTGACAAAACGCGGTGAAGAAACAGCCGTGCTTGTTCCTGTCGCACAATGGCGCAGGTTGCAAGCCAGCGCAAAACCCACACTGAAAGAACTTTTACTGTCTGATATGGCAAGAGGTGATCTTATGACTCCAGCACGTGGACATGCTAAAAGGCGAAAATTTGCTGGGGAAATTTGATGTATTTGCTCGATACAAATGTAATCTCAGAACTCAGAAAAGCAAAACCACATGGCGCTGTACTTGCTTGGATAACCACCATTGACGATGCTCAACTTCATCTTTCCAGCGTGACCATCGGAGAAATTCAAACAGGAATTGAAATTACCCAAGAGCAAAATCCTCAAAAAGCGCAAGAAATTGGAGCTTGGCTTGAAATGATTTCTGGCACGTACAACGTTCTTCCAATGGGCAGCAACGAATTTAGGATTTGGGCGCGACTGATGCACCGTCAATCTAATGCTCTTTTTGAAGATGCCATGATTGCTGCCACATCCATCGCCCACAATTTAACTGTTGTAACACGTAATGTAACTGACTTTGCCCATTTTAAAGTACCATTGCTGAACCCATTTGTTTCTCAGGCATCCCAATAAAAGCTCGAGAAACCAAAAAGTTTCTCGAGCTTCAAAAGTACAATTTTATTTCGCGGCAACTTTAACAATTTTGCCTTTTAAAGCCATTTCGGCATTGATTTTGTTGGTGATAAACCATTGTTGTCCAATGGCTATGGCGGTGGAAAGCACCCAGTAGAGGGTCACACCGGCGGGGAATGACAGCACAATGTAAACAAAAATAAATTGCATGACCAGTTGTTGTTTAAACATTTCTGGTGTGTTGCGGGTCGAAATCCACAACTGACCAATGTTCACAACAACATATAAAATTGGCAAAATAAAGAATGGATCGGGCAAGCTGAGGTCGCGCAACCACAAGAAACCCTGGTTGAACTCGAGGTTTTGAAACACGCGCCACAAGACCACCAACACTGGCATTTGCAACAGAATCGGTAAGCAGCCCGAAAGTGGGTTTGTACCGTGTTCTTTGTAGAGTTTCATCAACTCTTCTTGTTGTTTTTGCGGATTTTCTTTGTATTTGGCTTGGAGTTCTTTGACTTGTGGTTGAATGGCTTGCATTTCGGCGGTTGATCGGAATTGGGTTTGAAGGAGTGGCCACAACGCCAGGCGCAACAACAAGGTGAAGGCAATAATGGCTAAACCCCACGAGTGGGTGTAAGAGTTCAGAAACTCGAGGATTTTGACGAGCACAAGCGAAATTTGCCCGAAAATATTGGGTTTAAACAGTCCAGGCAGGGCGTGATAACCTTCTTGGTTAAAACGAATCAATTCGTCATAACCACCGTATACTGCCAGTTTATTCTGAGTGCCGTTCAAACCAACAGTGATGGTGCTAACCTCAAAATTTTCAGTGCCTTTATCGGTTTTGCGTGATTGAGTACGAAGCCCCAGTTTGACGGGTAAGGTGCTTTTCAGGTCTTGATTTCGGACAACAATCGACTGCCCTTGGCTGCCCAAGAGTGATCGGCAGCATTGCATACTGGCGTACACCGCATTTTTCACTTCGCCACTGGAAGCTGTTTCCCCAACCTCGAGCGGCGCCGTGGCATCAGTTTCAAGGGCTTTCATGACGGGTTTACCGTCGCCCAAACCAACAAATTCAATTTGGTAATTGCTTAACCCTGTCACGTTCAACTCGAGGTTGAGTGTTAACTCTCGGGCTTTGAGCGTGTAAGTTTTGGTGATGCTCGAGCCGCCAGCATTGTACTTGAAAGTGCCTGTTAAAACACGATTGTTCTGATCGCCACCAATCTCGAGTTTGGGTGGCACAACGTTGCTGGGCGTTCCAAGCGGTTTACCATCGTTGGTCAGTACAACGCTCGAGCGAGCATTTTTCATGACCAAGGTTGACAAGGGACTGTAATTGCCTTTGTTGTCCGTCCCTTTCACCAGTTTCGGATACCAACCCAGAATTTCACCAGTTTCATTGAAAACAATGTCTACCAAATTGGTAGCCGCAATGTAATCACCACTGCCATCTTTATCAATATCAGGTTCGCTGACCATCGCATTTGTTTTACTACCGTCAGGGTTGGTGATTTCTTTGGTGATTTTGGTTGGTGCAATCCAAGTTGGCTCGAAAGCAGCAAAAGCACTGCTCGAGAAGAAACTAACCAACGCTGCAACGACCACCAGCGCGAATGTATGACCTTTTACCATTCCTACTCCTCCAAAAACTCGAGAAACCACGTTCATGACGCTCGAGAGGTGCTCTTCCACATGCCAATTTCTGGGACGGGATCAAATCCGCCAGGATGCAATGGCTGACATTTTAAAACACGAATGGTTGCCAGAACTGTGCCTTTTGCCGCACCGTGAACCCGTACCGCCTCGAGTGCGTAACTCGAGCAACTTGGGACAAACCTGCAACTTGGTGCGCCTTTTAAGGGCGACAGGTACTTTTGATAGCCGACAATGCCCAACATTAACGCTTGGGCGGCAATGTTGGGGCGTCTGGTGCGGCTCGAGAATGGGTTGGTGGGGCTTGATTGCACATCCGATTGGATCGGTGTAGGGGATGGTCTGAGACCATCCCCTAAAGGCGCATGTTGATTGGAGGTCATGGTTTGGGTTACGGGTTGTTCGGGTAAAACGTTCCCTGATTTGCTCGAGGTCATGACACCAACCCACTTTTTCGGGCAGCGACATGAATGGCTTTGACCAGTTGCAAGTACGTGGCACTGGCGGCTTCGGGTTGCGCCACGATCATGGCTTCCATCGCGGGCAAATCCATGCGCCGCACGGCTTCGCGGATGCGGCGGCGAACTTTGTTGCGAACCACGGCTTTACCCACTTTTTTGGACACCACGATTCCCACCACCACCTCGAGCCTTTTGGTTTTGATCCAGCGCAAACTCAGTAAATTGCTGCGTCCCGCCTTGCCTTTGGCACGAACCCGCCGAAAACGCCAATCGCCGCTCAAACTGGCGTAAGGCAATGGTTTGAAAGTGCTGGAATCAACACGAGCCTCGAGTGTGTTGTCTCGAGGCTCGGTCATGATGATCTCCAAATTCTGAGCGGACGGCTTCAAGACCAGTCCCTACGGGGCTTATTGGAAGTGTGGGCTGCTGACGGCAATGATCTTACGACCTTTTGCACGACGGCGCGACAGCACTGCGCGACCCGTGGCGGTGCTCATACGAGCGCGGAATCCGTGGGTTTTGGCGCGTTTACGACGGTTTGGTTGCCATGTACGTTTCATAGTGTGAACCTCAGAACGCTCAATCTCGAGCCAGTCATTTCCTGCCTCGAGTTGAGGCTAGCCTTGGAAATATAGCACAGCTTTATAAGACTGGCAACAGCAGCCGAACGCTGGAGACCGGAAGTTCAAGGATTCCGTTGACGGCTGTGAATTGTTCAAACGTCAAAACATCTTGCCAGACACCAGTTTCGACCCCAGCCAGTTTCAGATCAAGCTTTAAAGTGCTTTCAAGCGCGTCTCGAGTGGCAGCAACAATCGCAACATCGGCGCGTCCAGACTCATCGGTGAAGGCTCGAGCGAAGGCGATGGTTTCAGCCCCAGTTGCCAACCAGACCAGATTTCCTGCCTGAAGTGCGCGGCTCGAGCGTCGGGCACGAATCAGTTTTTTGATGTCATTGCGCAGATTCTTGTCCCAACGGTTTTCGTCCCAGATCATCGGGGCGCGGTTGAGCGGGTCGCCGCCGCCCATCATGCCGATCTCGTCACCGTAATAGATTCCAGGCACACCAGGGTATGCCAGCATCAATGCCAAGGCGGTACGGTGTTTGGTCACGTCGCCCTTCAAGCGCTCGAGCAACCTTGGCACGTCGTGCGAGCCGACCAAGTTGTAATGGCTCATGCGCATTGGTTGCGGCACCACACGGTAAGACTCGAGCAAGCTGTTCTCGAGTTCCTGGGTTGGGACGTTCACGGGACGATCAAAGATACTCCAACCAGACAACCAATCGGTGACGGGCAGCGCAAAACCTTGGTAATTCATGACGCCGTCCTCGCCGCCGCCCGCAAAATTGGCGTACTCGTTTGGTCCTTGAAGCGCAGCTTCGGCATCCCAGAAACGCTCGCCAAACACCCAGGCTTCGGTGTTCTCGAGCCGAGCGGCAGCTTTCAGGCGTTTGTGAATCTCGAGATTGCCAGCGTCGCGCCCACTCGCGCCCATCATGTGCGCCACGTCAAGACGCCAACCGTCCGCGCCAAACCGCAACCAAAACCGCACAGGCGCGGCTTCTTCCTCGAGAAAGTGCTCAAAGGTCATCTGAGAGGCAAAATCGAGTTTGGGCAAGGTTGGCACGCCAAAGAACGCCTCGTACTTGCCACTTGCCAGGAAGGTGTACATTTGACGCTGCAAACCGTCTTTTAAGGCGTTCTGAAAAGCTGGCAGTTGATCGCCTGTGTGGTTGAAAACCCCGTCCAGAATGATTTTGAAACCCCGCGCTTTCGCCGCCTCGAGCAATTCTTTTAAAGCACTTTCGCCACCCAAATGCGGGTCAATCTCGAGAAAATTCTGAATGTCGTAACGGTGGTTACTTGGGCTGGTAAAAATTGGGTTCAGGTAAATGCCGTTGACGCCCAGTTCCTCGAGGTAATCCAGGCGTTTGGTGATGCCCTGCAAATCGCCGCCAAAGTGCTCGAACACGTTTCCTGCTCGGGTTGGCAGTTCGTCCCAAGCTTTTTTGACGACTGGCTTTTTGCCGTACAGGTACTCGCCCGTTTGCACGTCGTTGCTGGGGTCGCCGTTCTCAAAACGATCTGGAAAAATCTGGTAAAAAACCCTGTCCTCGAGCCAATCTGGGCGGTGATGGTCTGCTAAAAACTGAAAGTAATCGCGGAAGGGTGGGTTGACTCGAGAAACCCCACGAGAGGAGAGTTGCAGCGTATCAGTGTCGGTCAAGACGTTAAAAATGTACTTGGTGGTCAGCGCGTGAAGCTCGAGTTTGCCCTCAAAAAACTGAAATGAACCCTCTGTTTTCAAATGCTTCATGGGGGTACGGTGCATTTCGCCGTACCTCAAAACAACCAACAACACCTCTTTGGGCGTGACATTCGAGGGCAAGCGCAAGCGCACCGTCAGGGTATCGCCAAGGTTTGCCTCGAACTTTGAGGTGTAAAACGGTGTCGCATCGTGATAATAATTCATACAACCTCCAAAAAACTCGAGCTTTGTGCAACAGAAAAAAATCGGACTCGCTCTTCGGTTGAAGAGGTCGTGCCCGATTGGACAAGCGTTGCCTTTAAGTTGAGACCAGATTTTTCTTGCACCGAGTGTACACCAAAAAAGCCATTCTCGAGATGAGAACTGACTTTAAACCGCTAGCAATCATGTTTTTGCGGATTTAAGACCGCAGCAAACGCGCCAGGTCTTTGTAGACTCGAGAACGATGACCGATCAACCGTACTCGCATGACAACATCAGCCTCGAAATCGTACACGATACGGTAATCACCAACCCGCAACTTGTAAAAACCCTCAAAGTTCCCTTCGAGTGATTCAGGTAAAACATCACTCTCGAGAAACCATTTAAGCTTCTCAAGAATTCTTTGTTTCAAAACCGCTTCAAGATTCGCATAATCTTTTTCTGCCGTTGGAGACAGAAGTAAACGAAATCTCACCATTTAAAACCGTGTTTGGCAGCCAAATCTTCGATGCTGATACAATCTTTGGAATCGACTGGTTTTGACAAAATTTCAATCACTTCATCACTGAGTTCAAGACCCAGATCAGGGTCTTTCTCGAGCATCGCCTCAATCACGGTTTCCCGAATGATCGCACGAAATTCTTCAACGGTTAAATCGGCGATTCGTTGCATACAAAAAATCTTAAACCTTCAAAAACCAAAAATCCAGTTTTTTGCGCACAATCAAAATCATTTCCCAACCTCGAGCCTTGCCGCCAGCATGTCTGGTAAACCCGCCGCCCTGATTTTTTGTTGGGTGGTCTCGAGATCGTACTTGACGCGGTGCACTTCAAAAACACCTTTGGCATAATCGTAAATACCGTAACTGGCGTCGGGGTTGCCGTCTCGGGGTTGACCTACGCTGCCCGGATTGGCAATCCAACGGGCTTTTGGCGGCATCGCCAGACGGTTGTGCGCGTCCTCCATACCCTGCCAACGCGTCCACTCGCCGGTTGGAGCATTGATCGTGGCATACACCCCAGGTTTGTGGGTGTGACCGACAAAAGCAAGCCTACCGCCCCAGGAAGTAAACGCCGCTCGAGCATTGGTGAGGTTGTCAATGTAATCAAAAACGTTAAACGGCGAGCCGTGAACCATGAAAAATTCGCTGGGAATGCTTTCGTTCAGGCTCGAGCCAGAATCTTGATTGCCAGCACCGCTGTACTTGCGGCGTTCGGTGTATTTTCTGAGGCTTTCAAGCTGGCGCACACTCAAGCGTTCGCGTTGCCAACGAATCGCCTGCCCAGCCGGACCATCGAGCACTTCGGCATTGGGGAAACCCAGCATCATCGCCTCGTGGTTGCCCAGAATAGAACGCGCATTCAACTCCTCGAGCCTGTCAATCACAGCCCCAGGGTCGGGACCGTAACCGACCGCGTCGCCCAAAAAAATAACCATATCGTACTGACGCGATTTGGCATCCTCAAGTACCGCCTCGAGGGCTTCCAGATTTGCATGAATGTCGGCAAGCATTAAAAAACGCACATGTCTCCTGGGAAGCTCGAAAAGTTTAACATCCTCGAGAGCCTCGAGAACTGCTATTCTAACCAATCGAGGTAGCTCATGAAACCAAAAATTGGTATCACCGTTTCCCAAACCCTGGAAGGCAGCCTGCGTCGCCTCTGGAACGGCACATCGCTGACTTATGCACGCGGCGTACTGCAAGCTGGCGGTCTGCCCGTGTTTTTACCTGTGTTGCACGGCACGCAAAGTTTGCAACTCGAGACGCTGGATGGCGTGCTGTTCTCGGGCGGCGTGGACGTTGACCCCGAATACTTCGGGCAAGATCACGAGGCTGGACTGGGCGAAATAGACCCCGCCAGAGACGAATTTGAACTCGAGTTGTACTCCTCGGCTCGAGCTGCGAAAAAACCGATTCTGGGCATTTGCAGGGGCTTTCAGTTGATTAATGTTGCCGAAGGTGGCACGTTGTACCAACACCTTCCCAACGTCGCGGGCATCTGGGCTGACCACGCCCAAACCGCCGCACCACCCGCTTACGGACACCGTGCGAGGCTGGCGGCAGGTTCTAAGCTCGAGACTGCTTACGGTACGGACACCATTCGCATCAATTCGTTTCACCATCAGGGCATCAAAGACCCCGCCCCAGGCTTGACCGTCAATGCTTGGAGTCCTGATGGTCTGGTTGAGGGACTCGAGGCGGAGGGTTTGCTTGCCGTGCAATGGCATCCTGAAATGATGTTTGAAGCCCACGGTGAGCATCTTGCACCGTTCAAAGTGCTGGTAGAAATGTGCCAAGCCATGTTGAAACAGGGAACGGTTTGAACGAGACGCAACGCAACGGTGTAGGAGATGGTATCGGGGATGGTCTGAGACCATCCCCTACGAACACCATTCATCGGTCTTGGCTGGACGAATTTGGCACGTTAATCGCCACGCTCGAGGGTCGTTCGGGTGGGCGCAGCATCATGGTGATCACAAAACTTGAGAATGCTGAAAACACCTTACAAGTTTTACAAACCCTGCCAAGTTTTAAAGGACGCATCCTTCTGGCAATCCTTGAGCAATTTCACGCCGCACCGCTCGAGGCAGTGATCAAAGCCAATCAACCTAACATTGTGATTGCACTCGAGCCTGACTGTGCTGGCATTGCCACTCGAGGCGCAGCAATCACCACCAAGCCCGAACAATTCACCACCAGCACCGGCATGACCTACCTCGAGACTGGAAATTATGAGGCTTGGACGGCAGGACACCTCGAGCCAGCAATCACGATTGACCTCGAGTACCCAAGTATTGCCGCCAGTGTCGCTTGGAATTTTAAAATACCCTGTGCCGCCAGCGATTTAGGGCACTTACCAAACTTGCTCGAGAAGCTGCTTGTTTAAACCTGGGATGTTCATTCGTGGTGTATTCACAACTGGCTTGGTATAACAAAGCATGTTTGAACCTTCACAACTGATTCAAAGCTTCGGTTATCTGGGCATGTTTGGCATTATTTTTGTTGAAACAGGCTTGCTGATCGGTTTTTTCCTGCCTGGTGACAGCTTGCTTTTGATGGCAGGCATTCTGGCAAAAAGTGGCACGTTATCATTGCCTCTCACCATGCTGGTCTGCGCTTTGGGTTCAATTCTGGGCGATCAACTTGGGTACTTTATTGGTTACAGTGCCGGTCCAAAAGTTTTTAGCCGACCTCAATCAAGGTTTTTTGACCCTGAAAACGTCACCCGCGCTCGGGCTTTCTTTGACAAATACGGTTTGATAGCCATTATTATTGCCAGGTTTATTCCTGTGGTACGCGCCTTCGCCCCAACCATGGCAGGCGTGACCAAACTGCCTTACTCGAGATTCCTGCCCTTAAGCATTTTGGGTGGGGTGCTCTGGGGTACAAGTATTCCCGCCGTTGGTTACGTGCTGGGTGGTTTAATTCCTGATCTCGAGAAGTACATTTACGTGGTGATTGCTGTGGGAATTTTGGCGGGGGTTGTGCCAAGCGCCATTCATTTGCTTCGGGCGGGAAAGCAGCATTAAAACTCGAGAGGTTGAAGTCTCTCGAGTCAAAAATTTATAAGTTACTTCAAAGCGTTGAGTACCGGTGTAACAAATGCCTTGCCCAATTTGGCGTGTGCATCGGTTGATAAATGGACTCCGTCATCACCATCTGCTACCCTGATGACAATTGCCGCATCGAAGAAGGCGTAACCAGCCGCCGCCGCCATGGGTGACACAACGCCTGCGAGTTGTTTTGACTTTTCTACAGAGTCGGCATCAAAAAACTGAGCGTAGTTGCTCGAGATTTTACCGAGTGGTACTGGCGAAACAATCAAGACCTTTGGTGGATTGTAATTCCTGTAAACATCCGTGGTGTTAACGACGATCTCGGCAAGATTCATCAGACCATCGGCGATCATTTTCGTGGTGTGTCCGTAGTCTTTGCGAGTGTCGTTCGTGCCGAGCATCACCACCACCAAATCGAGCGGCGCATGGCTGACGATGGCGGGTGGCAAGTACCCTTTGCCATTTGTCGCCACCCCACCAAAACCGCAGGATGTATCGGTAATATCGACAGTCCGACAGGTCAGACCTTCCTCGATGATTTCGTATTCACTGCCAAGTGCTTTAGACAGCACGCCAGTCCACCGGACATCTGAGGCATAACGAGTTGTGACGGATGGCTGGAAGCCCCAAGTGTTCGAGTCACCGAAAATCATAATGCGTTTGACACCACTCGCGTTTTGCGCTTCCCCAAACGCCAAGCAAGCGATAAGCGAGAATATCAGCGCAATAAATCTGAAGGCTTTCATGGTTTTTCCTCCTCGTGCAGCCTTACGGCAAACTTTCTCAAGGTGATGGCTGCAAAAATCTTATTACGTGCATTCTTTTAAAGCTGTTTGAGAAACCAAATTGCTCTTCGGTTTGAGCTTTAGATCACTGCGAACCATCCGCCTTGGCGCGTTCAATCACAACCGCCGCCACATCTTGCCCAAGTTTCAAA
>JAYTKL010000144.1:0-9503 GCA_043730305.1 Deinococcales bacterium
ATTGATGATGAACCTGGAATGCGCAGTTTAATGCGGCGCGGGTTGGGTTTGGCTGGTTTTGAGGTTCAGACGGCTGAGGACGGCGAGTTGGGACTCGAGCTTGTCACAACCTACCTGCCAGATTTGGTGATGCTTGACCTGATGATGCCTGGTCTGGATGGTTTTGCAACTTTGGAGCGCCTTTTTATGCTCGAGTTGCGTCCGAAAGTGATTGTGCTCTCGGGTCGTGACGAACCCGAGGATCGGGCGCGGGCGGCGAAGGCGAATGGTTTTCTGGTGAAACCCATTTCGTTCGATTCGTTGCTCGAGATGATTCATTTGATGTTGAACGCAGAGCAGGGCATGAGCGAGGCGAAGGCGTGAAACAAAAACCGTCCGTTCTGGAACCCTCACTGGATAAGGCAATCAAAAAGACCAAAGCCGCTCGGGTGGTCAAACCAAAAGCGCTCAAACCAAAAGTGGTCACTCGAGCCTCAAATCAACCCAAAAATACGAACGGGATTCCGGTGGTGGTGGGCATTGGTGCGTCGGCGGGCGGTTTGGAGGCATTCTCGAGGTTGCTGGCGGCACTGCCGAACGATACGGGCATGGCGTTTGTGCTGGTGCAACATCTTGACCCAAACCATGAAAGCATGTTGTGGGAACTGCTGTCGCGTACCACCAGTTTGCCAGTTTTGGAAATCAAAGATGGCACAAGTGTGAAAGCCAACAGCGTGTATGTGATTCCGTCCAACACCAATCTGGCAATCAACAACGGGGTCTTGCAACTCTCGAGCCGCACGGCTGGACGTGGGCAGCACAGACCGATAGACGATTTTTTAAGTTCCTTGGCAGAAGACCGAAAACACCGTGCGATTGGCGTGATTCTTTCGGGAACCGCCTCGGACGGGACTCTGGGACTCGAGGCGATCAAGGGCGAGGGCGGGATTACGTTTGCCCAGGATGAGGCTTCGGCAAAATTTGATTCGATGCCGCACAGTGCCGTGGCGGCTGGCGTGGTTGACTTTGTGCTGCCGCCAGAGGGCATTGCCGCCGAACTGGTGCGTTTGTCGCACAAAGCTTATTTGCTGGAAACAATTGCCGATATTCAGTCCGAACCAGGCGCAAAGCGCAAGAAGGTTGCCGACCCGAGCCTCAAGTCTGAGGCGGCTTTAAAACCTCAAGACGACGGCTTTCGGCGCATTTTGCGTTTGTTGCACGATGCCAGGGGCGTGGATTTTTCGTTGTATCGTTCGACCACCATTCGGCGGCGCATTGATCGGCGCATGGTGCTGGACAATATAGCTTCCCTGTCCGTTTACGCCAAACGCCTGAACACCCACCCCAAGGAACTCGAGGTCTTGTACCAGGATTTGCTGATTGGTGTGACCCGTTTTTTTCGTGACCCGCAGGCGTTTGAATTTTTGCAAAGCAAGGTCTTTCCAAACCTGGTCAAAAACCGTGCCCCCAACCAGGACTTGCGCATCTGGGTCAGTGGTTGCTCGACTGGGCAGGAGGCGTACTCGTTGGCGATGGCGTACCTCGAGTTTAAAGACAAGGAAAAGGTCAACATTCCATTACGGATTTTTGCCACCGATTTAAACCAAGCCACCCTTCAGAAAGCCAGGGCGGGCAATTTTGCCAAAAGTTTGATGCACGATGTCTCCAAGGAACGTTTAAAGCGCTTTTTTAGCGAGGAGAGCGGCAATTACCGCATCAGCAAGGCGGTGCGTGAACTGGTGGTGTTCGCGCATCACAATGTGTTTGCCGACCCGCCATTTTCGCGCATGGATTTGATCTCCTGCCGCAATTTACTGATTTACCTCGAGCCTGTCTTGCAGTCGCGGGTGATTCCAACCTTTCATTACGCCCTGAAATCCGAGGGCGTGTTGCTCTTGGGGGCTTCGGAAACGGTGGGGCGTCACACCGATCTGTTTTCTCCTCTGGACAACCGTTCCAGGGTTTACAGAAAGCTGCCAGCCACATCTCGGATTCCAAAACCGCCCTTGCCACCCACGACAGGCGACGGGGCAAAAACCGAGCCTGAACAACCCAGTTTGGTCGCGGTTTCCAAGCCGGACGTGCAAAGTGAGGCGGACCGCCTGATGCTTGCCCGTTACGCACCGGCGGGCGTGGTGGTCAACGAACAACTCGAGATTGTACAATTTCGTGGGGTCACGGGTCATTTTCTCGAGATGCCGAGCGGCAAGGCAAGTTTTCAATTGCTCAGGATGGTACGCGAGGGTCTGATGCTGCCGTTGCGATCATTGATCGAGGGGGTCAAAAAGGAGAACCGGGCGGCGCGAAGCGAAAATATACGTTTTGCTTACGAGGGCGCGATGGAAACAATCAACCTCGAGGTTGTGCCGCTACGCCAACCCGATTGCCTGCTGGTCTTGTTCGAGCCGCCGCTGCCCGCCAAGACGGTCGTCAAAGCCAAGTCTCGGGTGGTTTCTAATGACAACCAAGGCAAGCTTCAAGAATTGACGCAACAAATCACCGATCTGGGCCGCGAGTTGCTCGAGACGCGAGAATACTTGCAATTCATTCAGGAACAGGGCGAAGCCACCAACGAAGAATTGCAGTCCACCAACGAAGAGGCACAATCTGCCAACGAGGAAATGCAGAGCCTGAACGAGGAACTCGAGACCGCCAAGGAGGAACTCGAGTCGAGCAACGAGGAGATGCGAACCATCAACGACGAGTTGAGCGAACGCAACGGCGAACTGCGGGGGTTGAACGAGGACCACCTCAATTTTCAGGCGAGTGTCGAACTGGGCATTGTGACCGTTGGTGCGGATTTGATCGTGCGGCGCTTCACCCCGCAAGCCGAAAAAACCCTGGGGTTGCGGGCGGGCGATATCGGGCAACCGATCTGGCAGGTGCATCACACGCTGCGCACGGTCAACTTGCAGGCTTTGATTACGGACATGCTCGCCTCAAACAAGCCGAGCGACCTTGAGGTGCAAGATCACAACGACTGCTGGTTTTTGCTGCGGATTCGTCCGTATCACACGCTCGAGGACAAGACCAACGGCGCGGTGCTGGTGCTGTTTAGCATTGATGTCTTAAAACGCGCCGAACTCGAGCGCAAGCGGCTGCAACACGAAACCGAGTTGATTTTTGAAAGCCTGAGGGACGGTCTGATGGCATTGGATCACAATTGGCTTGTGACCTACATCAACACCTCTGGCGCAAATTTATCCCAATTAACCCGGGAACAAATGCTTGGACAGAACTTCTGGGACTTGTTCCCAGCAGCAAAAGGTTCGGTCTTTGAAACCAATTACCGGCAAGCCATTGATGAACAGATCACCGTCGAATTTGAAGCTCACTATTCCCCGCTCGAAACCCATTTCGAGGTTTGTGTCGTGCCAGGTCAAGCCGGCATCACGATCTTTTACCGCAACGTCACCGACAGGCACAACACCGATCTGGTGTTTGCCAGAACCCGCGAAAAGCTGCGTGTGCTGGTCGAAAGTCAACGCCGCTTTCTGGCAGATGCCGCCCACGAACTTCGCGCCCCGCTCGCCGTGATTCAAGGCAACCTTGAAGTGCTCGAGCGTTTTCCGAACATGACCGCCGTTGATCGCAGCGACACCATCAGGGAAAGCGCCCGTGAAGCCATTCGGCTTGGACGGCTGGCAAACGACCTGCTGTCACTGGCTCGGGGCGACGCGGGCGACGGCTTGCAACTCGAGCGCCTGGAACTCGTGCCAATTTTGGAAGAAACCTTGCGCGAGGCGGAACACCTGGCATCTGGACGCAGTTTAGAGCATTCTGTACTCGAGCCTTGCACGATTCTGGGCGACGCGGACAAGCTCAAACAACTGACCCTGATTTTGCTCGACAACGCCCTAAAATACTCGCCCGAGGGCGGACGGGTGTTGCTCGAGTTAAAGCATTCGGACAGCCATGCCGAAATCCGAATCTCGAACACGGGGCAGGGCATCAGTCAGGACGATTTGAAGCGGGTGTTCGAGCGTTTCTACCGCACCGACATCTCACGCTCGAGACAGACGGGCGGCACTGGGTTGGGCTTGTCAATTGCACGTTGGATTGGCGAACAGCACGGCGGCACGGTCGAACTGGAAAGCGAACTGGGCGCGACCACCACCGCCATCGTGCGTCTGCCACTGGCAACTTGAATTAAGGAAAACACTAAAAGTCACCCCCTGCGATAGTAGGGGGTCGCCGCTTGTAAAAGAATTCTAGGAATTTGTTTGACTCGAGCATACCCAGTCATTGCGGCGGGGGGTCATGCAAGATTCAGTCGTCGAACCAATACCGAGCGACCCCTCCGTCTCTCGCTACGCTCGAGCCACCTCCCCTACTCCGCAGGGGAGAACTTAAAACACTAGATTTCTACTGTGATAAACGAAAGAAATGATTGGCTCGAAATTATTTAGGGTTTGTCTCAGTCCTTGGGTTCACTGATTTTATTTCAGGATAATTTCTAAATCAAATTGTTTTGGGCGTTAAACTCGTTGGCGGCAGCAAGCTATGAAGTCGGTCAACGAGTTGCGCAAACAAGACGGGTTTTTCAAAATAAGCGTCAGCTCCAAGTGCCAAGCCGTCGGCACTTGAACCGCCTCGACCCGTCAAGAAAATGATCGGCATGGTCGCGCCCGCCGCCCGAATTTGCCGCAAGGTTTCAGGACCATCAAGCCCTGGCATCATCCAATCCAGGATCACCAAACTGGGGTGAGAATCGCCTGCCATTTTGACCGCCGCCGTGCCCGAATCGGCTTCCATCACGTCATAACCCTCGAGTTGCAAACCGCGCCGCAAAAAATGACGAATTCCTGGGTCATCATCGGCGACCAGAATATTAAACTCCGACATGGCTACGGCAAGCTTTCATAGACTCGAGTTTAAACTTTCATCCTGATCCCAAGCTGATGCCAAACCCAAACCAGAATAGACTTGGCTCACCGTGTCCCTCGAGCTTCCCTGGGTGTCAGAACACTTCTGCCAGACCGTCCAGAAAGTTTATTCGCCCCGCGTTTGTCGGTCAGATCAAAATATTCTCGGCGGTGCGACTCGACACAATCACACCACTGCTCAATCAGACGTTCGCCACTCTCGACGGCTTCGGCGGGTATATTAGACGTTGTACCCTCGAGAAATTCTTGTCGCGCCAGTTGCAAGTAAACCATAAAGCCTCCGATGTCTCATCTGAATTTAATTTAGGTTACATATCAAAGCTGGCGTCAAGCTGAAGCTCAACTTCAGAGCGGCTTAAGCTCAATTCTCGAGTGGTGATACGGAACAAACTCGAGCCAAAAAAAACCGCCACCAATGGTGACGGTTGTCAGACTCGAGCGATTTTTTTAAAGCTTAACGGTTCATTCCAGTCGAATTGGTGCTGGAATTGCTGCCCATCATGGTGTTGCTGGCGCGTTCGTAATAACGGGCGCTCGAGGTGTTCAAAATCTCGCGGACTTTCATGGCTTCACTTGCATCTGCGGCATCAACCGCAACCATGTAACTGCCTTTTTCGACGGCAGCACCGTAATAATCTGCCTCGTCCGTGTCATAGCCTGCCTGAGCGAAAGCGCCTGCCAGCGTACCCGTCACGCCACCAACGACCGCACCCGCCACTGCGCCGCCACCGACTGCACCCAGGCTGGACGCCAGCACACCTGCGGTGATGAACGGTCCGACCCCAGGAATCAGGGCTGCGGCAATACCGAACAACACGCCGGCAGTTGCGCCAACCGCCAAGCCTTTGGCGGCTCCGCTGGTCACATCTTTGTTCATCATATCTCCGGCGTCGTTGGTGGTTTCTTCACCGTGAGCGCCAACAATCGAGAGCTTAGAATCCGCGATACCAGCACTGCGGAGTCGTTCGATGGCAGCCTGGGCGCGACTGCGATCCTCAAAAAGAGCGGTGACTCGTTCCATAATAAAGCCTCCTGTGTTCCGCATTTGAATGATGTTCTGCGAGACTGGTTAAGCATGACAAACCAAATTTGGGCTGGCTTGACCCCAGACTGAGGTCGGGCTGAAGACGACAAATTTCAAGCCCAAATGCTCGCAGTTAGCCGACCCGAGGAACATCAAAAAGACAGCCGAAGATTTTTCGACTGTCTCGAGATTTAGATTTTTAACGCCCATCTGGATTCTCGAGATTCAATACACAGTTCTTTGCTCGAGTACCCACGCTCAGCGAAGTTTTTCGGCAAGGTCGCGCTTGTCATTTGAATTGCTTTGATTTAAATCCACGTCTGGGTCAAGATCGGGACTGCCCTCGATTGCCGCCACGCCGTAACCAAGCATTCCACCTGGCATCGGAACACCGCCGACGGCAACAACTTTCTCGCCGCGTTCAGCGACCCTGGCGTAACCATCCATGCCACCAGTGATTTTTTCTTCAGTCTCGAGCTTCATAGCATCACTGGTCGGAACGGCAGCCAAGTTTCCACCAGAAGAGATCAGGGCATCGAGCTGGGTTAAATCATGCTCGAGCATGGCTTGCGGGTCTTTGAACAGCGTGGCAAAAAATTCACCGATCGCGCCAAGCGGCGGGTTATAATTGACATGAACCGTGACCTTAGAACCCATGCCCTCGGGTTTGACACTGATAAAGCCATCCGTCTCGAGTGAACCCTCGGTGGATTTCCAAGCCAGACGGCTGGGAACGTTTAATTCGGTGGTTGTGGCTTTCCAGGAAACTGGAATGCCAAGCGGTCCTGACATGTGCCACTCGCTCTGATTGGCATCGAGCATTTTGATTTCCGTGACGTTAGACATGAATTTATCAAAATTTTGATAATTGGAAACATAAGCCCAGGTGACATTCGAATCTGCCTGAACAATAACGCTTGCCTCTGCGGTGTACATAAAATACCTCCAAAGTGCTTGACTTGATGGCGAAGGGTCAAAAAGAACATGGAGAACAAAAGGGCTTCTCCATGTTCATTTTTGATACCAGTGTCGAAACTCAATAAAAATTTTTGATACCAGTGTCGAAACTCAATAAAATTAGCCCAATAAATTAGCGCAACACCCGTACCGAACGCAGCAAGAAAATCAGAATAAGAGCGCCCAAGACTCCCCAAAGAATACCGATAACCGAGAACGAACCTGCAACGGTAGCCCCGCCGATATTGAGCACGTTACCGAACAGCCAGCGACCAAGCGATGCGCCCAAAATACCAATGATAATGTTGGCAAATGCACCCTGCTGACCATCGGTTTTGGCGACCATGCTGGCAATCCAACCGATTAAAGCACCGACAATAATTGCGACAATCCAGTCCATGTTCGTTCTCCCTTTGGCATTGCGCAGCACAACCCGAGCGGTTGTTCAAACGCATCTATAAAGTAAAGGTATCAACACGAACTAAATCCAGATTGATTTGAAACTGAGATTCGACTGAACAGGCTGCATTGATCGCTAGGGAAAATCATTTGATCGCAGACTAGCCTACATGTCAAACACGGCACGCAGCGAATCACAAATCATCTATACTACAGTGATTTCAGTCACTTATCTTTACACTTCCTTTTAAAATTGGATTAAAGAATTTCAGGGTTCGGAGGTGATAGTGATCTCCGTACTCGAGGGTAAAATAACCACCAAGCAACTCGAGCGCGAACTCGAGCTTCACACGCCATCAGGTATCACCCAAGGCAGTTTTGTCGTGCCGTTTTCTGACCTCGAGATGCTGCCGATGAATTAAAAGAACCTCGAATATGTGAACAGAAGTGCCGAACTTTTTTGAGTAAGTTTACCTGTATTGGCTGCTCAGGCGAAGTGTTATTGGTTATTTGAAGACCGTAATGTATTCATAAATTGCCATAAAGATTTGCCTGGAAAACGACATTCCCAAAAATCCCAGCCATTTATTCCATGATTAGTAATTGAATAGGCTGCGGCTGACGGTGAGAAGTAGCGTTGTCCATCCAAAACAAGTGCTGCTCCTTCTACTCGAGCTGTGTACACCTTGCCTTTCCTGTTGGCACGAAACTCAGTTCCAACAGGAAAACGTATACCTTTAACTATCCAATCTTCTGGAGAGGGGGTATCACTGATTTTACGCAACTCAAGATTTTCTGACTTGATCCCGAGTAGTTCTCGCAGGACATCATTGTATGTAATGTCTTCAGTTGCACGGCGCATCGTGAGTTGTTTATACACTTCAAAGTCAACTTCAATCATAGTCATAGGCTTGCTCCTTTATTAGAGATAAAGTTTTTAAAGTTCTTAAATCTCTTAATTAACTTTAGCAACTTTTTTACTTTAAGTCAAGTAATGTCAAGAATATGGCTTTAGAGTTTAGTGTTTTCTGATAACAGCTATTCCTCATGGGTTTGCAGTGCTCATAGCGGAATGGTGTCCACGTTTCTCGAGATGCCAATTAAGCTCCCTTCTCTCCGTGGAGAGAAGGGCTGGGGATGAGAGGTAGATAGCGCAATTGCTAACTTTTAGATTCTCCCCTTGAAACGTTTTCATCTCTCGAGTCGTAACATCATTCATGCGTTTTACCGTTTTGATGTTGCTTGTAATCTCGAGTTTTCTGGTTGTCCTCGCGCAGGGCACGCCTCGCAATGCGGATCAATGGTTTGCGGTGGGGCAGAATTTTTTTAAAGCCAGAAATTTCCAGGCAGCCGAACAAGCCTTTCAGAATGCGGTCAAGCTCAACCCAAGTGCCGCCAACTGGCGTTGGCTTGCCGAGGCTCGAGCCAAACTCGAGGATTACGATGGTGCGAGTGCGGCATTTGCCAAGGCGGTGGCGTTGTACCGCAGCATCAAAGGGCAAGAAATCACCGCCAACGCGCTCGAGAATTACAGCAACCAATACCGTCAGGAGGGCGAGTTTTACCTGCTCGATCAAGCCGAACCTTTGAACGTCAAACCCGCGAAGCTCGAGCCTCGTTCTGGAATGTTGCTCGGGTCTTATGTCGATGAGACGGGCATCAACAAACGCGATGGTCGGATTAACACGATGGAACGCGTGGGAACTGGTTTTGCGGTGTATTTTCGCTATTTTGATTTGATCGACCCGAGAAATGCAACTTTCGAGAAACCGTTCTTTCCAACGCGTTTTGCTGCTGCCATCAAACGCACTGGGGCTGCCATGCACTTGGCGCTCGAGCCGAAAATGCCGCTGGCTCGAGTCTCGAGGGGGTTGATGACAGCGTTTGCCAAGGCGGCGGGACGGAGTGGTGTGCCGATTTTCTTGCGTTTTGCCGCCGAGTTTAACGACCCTGCGAACGAATGGTCAAAAAATCCGAAACTGTACGTCGAGAAGTTTCGCTTGGTGCATGACATCATGGCGGCGTATGCGCCGAACGTGGCGATGGTTTGGATGCCAATGGCAAGTCGGCTCGAGGTGATTGATCAGTATTTTCCTGGGGATGCGTTTGTGGATTGGGTGGGTTTGAGTTTGTACAGTTTGCCGTTTGTCAACGGAAATACTCGAGATAGCGGCGAACGCCTCAACCCGCTCGATGCGGTCAAAAAATTTTATGACAAGTACGCGGTTCGTCACCCAATGCAAATTTCGGAGTACGCC
>JAYTKL010000145.1:0-3615 GCA_043730305.1 Deinococcales bacterium
GTTTTTCGATGTACCAACTGACGGCTTGTTTGGCGTTGCTGGTCAGGTAATTGACGTGGGCAAATTTTCGCGGGTGAAAGCCAGGAATGCGGCTCGAGTATTGCACCTCGCTGGGGTAGGTCGGACTTTGGCGGAAGCGCTCGAGCAGCACCACATTGTTGCCGTCGGGGTCTTGGAGTTTTAAGCCAATACCTCGGTGCGGAACGGTGATGGCTTCAAAACTTAAACCTCGGGTGTGCAATTCGGTTTTTGCCTCCTCGAGCGAGAGTTTTGGGACGAGTTCGTATGCCACGTATTCCAAACCTGGTTTGTCGCCTGGCAGCAGCAGCAAACCAAAATCTTCATGGCTGCAACGCAGTATCGCGTGGTCGTTGTGCAACTCGCCGTGAAGCCCGAGGGTGTGTGACCAACGGTTAAATCCTTCCTCGAGATTTTTGACCCGCAATGCCGCGTGATGAATTGCACAAACCAATTTCATGGGAACTCCTTGGGAAATGCCATTGCCACCAACAGGTATTTGAGAAACCCCAACTTGCGTAGTCATGGCTTAAACCTGCCCGTTCGAGACGCGGCGCTCGGCTTCGTCTTCGGGAATTGCCAGCGCCACATGCAAGGTCGCCGCCGTGATCTGCGGTTGAATCCCGACAGCTTCGAGGTCATCCTCGAGTTCGATGATTCTGTTCTCGAGCCGTCCGATGCCGTCCACTTCGACCGCGACCAGATCACCAATGTTGACGGGTCGGGAATGGGCTGGCGTGCCAGTGAGCAGCATGTCCCCAGCCTCGAGGGTGATTAAACGCGACAAGTCAGCAATTTGGTACGCCACCGAGAACATCAGGTCGCTGCCCGTGTTGGTTTCCTGCACCACCTGACCGTTGACAAAGGTTCGCAAGTGCAGGTTTTCTGGGTTGACATCGCTCGCGTCCACCATGACTGGACCCGTTGGGCAGAAACCGTCCTGACCCTTCACCCGAATCATTGCGCCGCGATCCGCATGGCGAAAATCGTGAACGCCAAAATCGTTGACAATCGTGTAACCCTGCACAAAAGAAAGCGCATTCTCGAGCGTTGCGCCTTTGCAGCGCCTTCCGATGACAACCGCAATTTCGCCCTCGTAATTCAGGTATTGGCAACCTTTGGGACGCGCCACCGTCGCTCGGTGGTGCGAGAGTGAACTGATCGGCTTTAAAAACCAAGCGGGCGAATCGGGCAATTTTTTCATGTCGTACTCGACACACCGAGATCGGTAGGTTAAATGCGTGGCAAAAATCTGGCGCGGTGAAACAGGGGAGAGGTACTGCGCACTTGCCGCCTCGAGTTTCAAACCATTCTCGAGCGTGATGATGCCGCCATCAACGCTACCCTCGAGAATCCCTTTAATCGCCTCTGAATTGTGTAAAACCCGAACGTGTTTCAACGTCGCACCTCCTGTGCCGCATCTTTGTCGTGCTGCAAAATCACTTCGCCGCCGTGTACTGTATACCCAAAACTGAACCTGTAACCCTTCATCATCTCGAGCGGTCGTATTGCCTGCAAATCCTCGATGGTGTTCGATCCAAACTCGAGCGTCACATCACCTTCCCAGATCGGTGTCGCTTCGCGGTCTAAGCCCCCAGATTTCACCAGTTCAAACACGTCTGGACGCAAACCGTTGTACGCCGGAAAATGCCTCGAGTTGAACATCGGCGGGTCGTTGACGGTTGGACCTTTTTCAGACAATTGCTCGAGCGTCAAAACTGCACGCGCAACCTCTCGAGAACCCGCCGTGCAGGTCGCGCCAAACCTTGCGCCAGCCTCGATTTTGGGAGCGGCTTTGCCAACCGCGAACGTGCGGGTCATGTGAATCGAACCCAATTTTTTCGGGAAACCCTGAATGTACCCTCGGTACATTGCAAAGTCCTTGTCCACCCAAATATACACGCACCTCGAGACCGGCTGCCCCAGGTATTTTGCGCCCACCACAATAAAAAATTCTTTGTACTGCGCCTGAATCGGGTCGGTCAACTCGTGAAAATCAGCGCTGCACGATTGCCAATCGGCAAAAATTGCCGCCACCGCGCCAGGGTCATCCGCAGGCTCGAGTTCCGGGGGTAACAGCGCGATCACCGCGTCTGGGTCGGTGCAGAATTCGGCAATCAAAAAGTCCCCAGAGTAATGCCAGGGCGGCGACGGCACGATGCTGGCACGACCATCTGCCGAGAGCGGGAAGGTGTAACCGATGGGTGGTTTGCGTGTCATAAGAACCTCGAGAGTAGGGTGTGCTCTTCGCACTGTCTTTCACATGATGATGTCGCGTTGAAAAATCAAAACCTGGCATTGATGAACAATTTATTGGCGTTCCCGCGTAGTGGCGCATAGCCATGCGCCCCTACAGGACATTGATTTTATGGATACAGCCGAATGTGATTTCGTTTTTCATATTTAAAATATTTCTAAAATCGAATCATTTAATTTACTAGCTCTTAATTGACCGCCACAAACGCCGCGTTGATAATGGATTGCAACCTCGCGTACCACGGGTCACGCCCCACACGAAGATGTGTGTTGGTCAGAATGGCGACCACGGTTTCGGTTTCTGGGTCGCAGACCAACTGGCAACCGCTCGCGCCCCCATGCCCAAAAGCTCGAGGTGAGATCAATTCCGAAAACAACCCTGGCAGGGCAGCGGTCTGCACAGACCACCCTAAACCCCACGGAACTCGAGCATCTTCGGGGTAACCTTTCATGCTGGGGTGCAATCCTGGAACGCCGCCCGTTTGATCGCTGGTCATGGCTTTAATGGTTAAACTCGAGTGAATGTGGGCGTGGTTGGGCATGAAGTGCAGCGCGAATTCCACCAAATCTCGAGCCGTTGCGACAACCCCAAACGCTGGGTGCTTTAAACCTCGAGCGTAAGATGAATTATACATTGCGCCGTCCGTGCCTTCCGCCATGACCGCCTTCACCTTGGCGAGCCGCGATTCGTGCTCATGGGGCGGCACAAAAAAAGTGTTGCTTAAACCCATCGGCTCGAGTACCAGTTCTTGCACAAGTTGCGCGAATGGAATTCCAGTCACGACCTCGGCAACATGACCCGCCAGCAAGGAGTTGTAATCGGCGTAACTGAGCCGTGTGCCTGGTGTAAATTGCAATTTGCTGGCGTACATTTCCTCGAGCAAATCTGGCATTGGCGTTTGATTTTTCAGACGCTCTTCCATGATTAGCGATTCGTAGATCAGTCCCGAGGTGTGGGTCAGCAAATGCCGCAAGCGCACCTCTTCGCGTCCGTCGCCCGTAAATTCTGGAATGATGCTCGAGATCAAACGTCCCAAGGTCAACTCGCCCATTTCGACCAGATGCATGACCATTGCTGCCGTGTAGACCTTGGAGATTGAAGCCACAGCCCACAACGTATTCTCGCTCGAGGTCAGGTTCGGCGCGGCATTTCCAGCGTAATGCTCGAGCACAAGCTTGCCGTTTTTGGCGACTGCCAAGGCAGCACCCGCAAAGCCGCCCTCGTCAATGTGGCGCTGCATCAAACTCGAGATTCGGGTCATGCCCAACTCACTTTTAACGGCAGGTGTTTGATGCCAGAAATAAAATTGGAACGCAGTCGTTCGGGCGTGCCATTTAACG
>JAYTKL010000146.1:0-1556 GCA_043730305.1 Deinococcales bacterium
CCACCAGTTTTGGCTTGGCATATTGCTCGAGCTGTGGCAGAATCTCTGCGTGACCAGCCTATTATTCGAGGAAATTCTGAGCAGGGTTTGCGAACGACTTACCAACGAGGCGTGTAATCCGACACCAAGAATTGCCAAAAGTTCTGATGAGTTAGAATCGTTCGTCAGAAGCGCGTTAATCGATGAACACACCAATCAAAGCATAACACTTGTTTTAGAACCTAAAGTTCAAGAATTCCCTGATGTCATCATTTCTCCATTTGGCATTGAAATTAAGCACACTGAAAAAAACACATGGGTCAGTATTGCCAACAGCATACGCGAATCGCACCGTCCTGCTGGCGTGGAACGTATCTATGTTGTCTTTGGAAAATACGGAGGCATTCCTGAAATTCGATGGGGCGTATACGAAAACGTGGTTTATCATGCACGTACTTCCCATGTACCACGTTTCCAAATAGACATGAATGCTGACGAATCGATTTTCAAGAAACTGGGTATTTCTTACGTCGATTTTTCTGTCTTGCCGATGAAAAAAAAGATGGCATACATGCGGACATATGCAAAAAGTAGAAGAGGTCTTGTCAAGGAGTTTTGGTGGCTCGAGGACGATTTGGTATTGTTTGATTCATTATCAGAATTTGAACGACGACAGGTCATTGCAGAGGCGTGTTTTTTGATTCCAGAATTGGTAACAGAAAGTCCAAATTCATTTGCCAGAGCCGCATTATATCTTGCTTCCATACCGCGAATTCTTAGTTTCAAAATGCTTGAAGATTTTCAGTCAATGGCTATCAATTTGCAAAATCTGGAAACTGGGACGAAAACTGGCTTTTCCATCATTTTGGAACTTGAACAAGAAATTTTATTGGCATCGAACAACATCATTAAAGGTGTTGTGAAAGACTACTGGGGCGTTGACCTAGAAATTGCAGAAAGGCTTCTTTGGTTTGTCAGTAAGCTCGATGAAATCTATGACGTAAAACCGAAACCTTCCGAGATTTTGTTTGGTGGTCGTTTCCATTCCTCGAGTTAAGTTAAATTCTGATTGCAAATCTCGAGACAGGAACACAACTCACCCACCTATCGCAACCATCGTGCGTTCCCGAATCTTGGGCAAAATATCCCCCATGCGTTCTTTTCGGTGCGCCGCCTCGAGCAGCACGTCAATAATGTTTTCAATCGGGTTTTGAGAGTCAAAAGCGCTTCCAGCGTCAAGTTCGCGGTCTGTCAGCAAACAAGCCCGTACTTTGCGGTCTGCGGTCAAGCGCATTCTCGAGCAAGCACCGCAAAATGGTTCTGAGATTGGGTTGATAAAGCCAATGCTGCCTTGCGACCCCGCAATTTTAAAGACTCGAGCGGGGCTGCTTGGATCGGTGGGGACTACCTCGAGCGTGCCAAATTCTTGTTCGATCATGGTTTTGGCTTCAGAACCTGGTAAAAAGGCGTTTTTGTAAACCTCGAGTTGCGAGTTGTTCAGGTGCATGTATTCAATAAACCGCACGTGCAAGGGTTTCTCGAGCGAAAGTCTTGCCATGTTGATGATCTCGAGGTCG
>JAYTKL010000147.1:0-3220 GCA_043730305.1 Deinococcales bacterium
CGCGATGGCAGAACTTGGTTTGTACGCCGATGGATTTTCGGGCACGGTCTTTCCTTCCGGCAGGCAGCATTTTCGCTATCATTTGCGCCTCTGCGAACAACTCGAGCCAGCCACCGAAACCCAGGCACTGACCGAACTGATCGGGTCGTGTTTGAAGCTGATTCCCGCCCAGAGCACCTGGGCGCACGGCGCGACAAGTTGGCACGGGTTTGCCAGCGCTTGCGCTCGAGATTTGATGGACGCGCAATGCTGGGGATCAAACGAGATTTTGGGCGAATTTCCACTCAATTACGTCAATGGTTATTCTCCAGCCTGGCAGGAGGCGCTCGAGGCTCGAGGTATGCCCGTGAGTTTTGAACTGGGCGCATGTCTCGAGTCTGCGGTCTGGACTGGAGCACCCTTGAGTGTTTTGGTGCAACTGACCAACGACCCACAACAAGCCGCGCTTCTAAAACGGTTTCTTGAGTTCACGCGACGTTACGTTTTTCAAGCCAAAGATTTAGGACAGGGTAAGGCGGCTGGCACGTGGCAGTTTTATTTTATCCTCGAGCAGCTCTGGTGTCTCGGGCGGCGCAACAACGACACGGCAATTCTCGAGTTTGCGAATCGCCTCATTCATGATCTGGCGATTCCGCTGGCACGAAACCTCGAGTATCTGTTCCCCCTGTCGTATGACAGTGCGACCTTGCAGCGCTCGGGCAACGGCGACAATTATCCTGTGGCGGGTTTGTATGCGCAGTTCATGCTCAATTTGTACCGCGTCAGCAACGACAGCATGTATCTAGCAGAGGCGAAACGCTCGCTTCATGTCTTGGGGCATCTGCCAGTCAACAGTTTGTCGCAGGAAGTGTTCTTGTTGGCAATAGGTGCACAGGCGGCTGCCAACCTGTATCGTTTGACTTCAAGCCCCCAAGACCTCGAGCTTCTACGCTATCTCAAAGCCCAAACCTTGCGCATGATGTACTGGTTTACCGACCGCACCAAAGCCGAGTACCTCGATTACCAGACCCTCGGCATGTTTCAGGCGTGCACACCAATCATTTATCCCGCGTTTTTTGAAAACATTGAAGTCCTGACCCGACTCGCCAGTACCTTTGATCTGGACGCACCAAGTCTTGGTTTGCTGCGGGCATTCAACCAGGCACGCAAGAACAATTTTTTCTTGTTTCCCGAATGCCTGCCGCCAAACCGTCACGCCTCAAACCTCAAATTTATTCCCTTCGAGAACCTGGGTTTGCTCGAGGATGAAAAAACCGGTTGGATTGGACAGGAGATATACGGCGCTGGGCAGGTTTTTGGCGCGAGTTTGTTGTTTGATGCCCTGGCGTTTGCCCAAGACCGCGACGTGATGGTGCTGAATTTTGATCAACATCACGCGCTCGAGCCATTTGACCTGAACACCCGCAATCTCGAGTTTATGGTGTTCAATCCAGAATCTCGAATCATTCAAACCATCCTCGAGTTTCCATGCCTGCGCAAAGGCGACCAGGTGTTGCTGGGAATGGATCGAGATTCGCTAAATCCTGTTGAACTCAGTAACAATCAGTTATCGCTCGAGCTAGAACCAAACGCTGTGCATTGGATTTTCTTGAAACGCAGCACGTAAAAAAATAAGTTCTTGAAACACGAACATTAATACTTTTGCAGGATTGGACTGAGGGTTCCTACGAACAATATTTTGAAACGCACTTATGATGCTCGAGCTGTCACCCTGAGTTGAATCCCACCAAACGGCATTCCTGTTACGCCGTAATACACCTGAAACGGTTTAAACCCAGGCTCGAGCGTCAGGTCAAAACGGCACAAGATTTGCGCGATCATGGCTTTCATTTCAACGGTGGCAAAGTTGATGCCAATACAAACCCTTAGACCGCCGCCAAACCCGACCAGCGCGAATTGATTTTTTTTGTCTTCCTCTCGGGGAGGCGCAAAACGGTCTGGGTCAAAACTGGTTGGGTTCTGCCAGATGTGCGGTAGTTGATGGCTTGCCGCAATCGAATAAATCACCCTTGTTCCGGCAGGAATATGAAAGCCATTAAATTCAAAATCTTGCACCGTGCCGCGCGGTGCGTTCGCCACTGGTGGGTATAAGCGTTCGGCTTCGGACAGCGCATAACCCAAAACCTTAAGCTGCTTGACCCCCTCGAGGTGCGGGTCTTTATCGCCCAGCACCGCCGTCAGTTCGGCACGGATTCTGGCGGTGTATTCGGGGTTTTGCGCCAGCAAGCACAGCAACCAGGCGCTCAAACTCGTGCTGGTTTCGTGACCCGCCACCAGCAAAATGTTGGTATGCCCCAGCAATTGCTCGTCCGATAACGCATTGCCCGCCCCATCTCGAGCGCGTACCAACATGCCCAGCACATCATCGGTTGGGCTTTTGCGGCGCTCTGCAATTTGCTCGAGCAACATTTTTGAGATTGTGTCTTTGGTGGTCATGGCGGTTGCAAAGGCTTGCTCTTGGGTGGTGTCCTCGCCGTTGCCCATTAAAAGTTGTGTGAACAAGCGCCTGAATTCATCAATTTCGGTTTGGTCAGAGAAGCCCACCAGTGCCTCGGCAGCCACGTCAAAGGTGATCTTGCGGGCTTCCTCGTAAACGTTGACCGTGCCTTGTTCAAGCCAGCTCGAAACGTAACGGTCAATCACACGGTTCATGATTGGCAAGTACCTGTCCATGTAATCCTGGGTAAAGGCAGGGTTCATCATTTTGCGTTGCGCATCGTGCGGTGCGCCGTCCATGTTTAATAAACCCTTGCCCATGATTTCGCCCATGATCGGCGTCCACCCCAAATCGTGCGAGAACGCCGCCCGATTCTCGAGCAGCACAAAACGGTTCGCTTCGGGACCAACCAAGTACACCAGTTCGTTTCCGTCCAAGTGCCGGGCAAAAATTGGACCGTGTGTTTCGTAACACTGCGCCAAAAACTGTCCAACTCGAGTCGAGTAATCTTCAGGAAAGACAGGACGCGGCAAATCAGCAATACTTTTCATAACTGTATTCTGGCATTTGCACTGTGAATCTCGAGTGAATGGTCTTACGTTTGAAACTCGAGCCAAGCCCAAAGTGTCATAAAATAAAAAAAACGGCTCTGCGCCGTTGGTTTCTATAGAATAGCACGGTATTCAGTATTCGTCAACAATATGCATTTGAGATACGGACAAAAGTCTGTATATTCAGTCCATGACAGACTTTCTCACCACCCCACTCGAAACCATCACCAAC
>JAYTKL010000148.1:0-3821 GCA_043730305.1 Deinococcales bacterium
GTTTTTCCTGTTGCGTTTTTGTCACGGTGGCTCGCTAATGTATTGCCAAAGAGGCTAATCCAATAAGAAGTAGGAGAATGATGATGCTGAGTTACAGTGTACCGTTAATCGAAGGATTCTTGTTGAGCGCAGGATTAATTGTCGGGATTGGACCACAAAATACCCTGGTTCTGCGACAAGGTTTGCGCCGTGAACACCTGTTGGTGATGGTGATGCTCTGCACCTTGATTGATGCTTGTCTAATCCTGTTGGGTACTTTTAGCATGGGGAACTTGGTCAACAGCCAACTGTTGTCTCAGGTTTTGACCTACGTCGGAGTTGCATTCTTGCTGTTCTACGGCGCACGTTCGTTTTGGGCAATGGTTTCAACAGCTTCACCCACCCAAGAAGCCGTTTTTCAACCCGAACGTAGACAAGTGGTGGTTGCATTACTGGCGGTCAGTCTTCTCAACCCAAGTGTTTACATGGACACGATGGTCTTGATTGGTGGCGGCGCAATGCGCTATCAGGACAACCTGCGCTTTTGGTTTGCGACGGGTGCAATCCTGGCTTCCTTGGTGTGGTTTTGGGGACTCAGCTACGGTTCGGCGCTGCTCGCCCCCTGGATAAAACAGCCACGGGTGTTGCGTGCGCTCGACGGACTGAGCGGCGGTATTCTGTGGCTAATGGCGTTTCGGCTCTTAACTCATGCTGGATAGTTCAATCCTAAAGAGAACACTGATGAAGGTCTCTCGAGTGGGTGATACGTCCTCAGCGCCAAGTTGAAAGCCAAAACATGCTGTTTCTGACATTTCCTGTTTCAACCAACCATGCGAACATCTGGACAGGCTTTCAACTCGAGATCGATTCGTGCATTTGGTGTGTTCAAAGAAATCTGGGTTTCAGTTTTATGCTCGTGTCTTTTCTTGAGTGGCGTACTCCAAATCGCTTAGCCAGTTTTTCGTCCCATGCCAGAATTTGTATGGCTCAATACGCCTTAAACGTGACAGTCATCTCAAATAAGCCGTTACACGCATATTCGTCCCGAGCGAAACCTCATATAATGCCTCACGGTATGGATTTCCGTGCATTGACAGTTCTCGAGTTTGACCGTGTGCGTTCTGCCCTTGCAGAGCGGGCGGCAACCAATATGGGACGCGAACTCGCGTTCAACCTTCAACCCAGCACGGATGCTTACATGATTCGTCAAAAGCTCGAGCAGGTCGAAGAGGCAGTGTTTGGCATGACGCTCAGTTTGGGCGGCATCACGGACGTTCGAGGGCTTCTCGAGCGCTTGTCGCACGGGCAGGATTTAAAAGGCTCGGACATTCTCGAGATTGCCTACACGCTTGATGCTTCAATGACCTTAAAGCGTTCTGTAGCGCAACACTCGAGCGGTGCGCTTTTGCGGGTGGCGGAGGGCATTGGGCAGCATGTGATTTTCACGCGCACGGTGCTCGAGCGCCTGAACAGCGACGGCAGCGTGCGCGATGATGCCACGCCGAAACTCCGCATGATTCGGCGCAGGCTCGAGCCGCTTCGATCTGAAATTCGGGAACGTTTGACGAATTTGATGGATCGTCACGCGGAATCTTTGCAGGACAGGTTAATAACAATTCGCCGTGATCGTTTTGTGATTCCCGTGCAAGCCAGCCGTGAAAGCAGCGTGCCTGGAATTGTTGTGGACTCGAGCGCCAGCAATCAAACTGTATTCATCGAACCCGCCAGCGTCGTGCCATTAAACAACGAACTGGCAAAATTACTGATCGAGGAAGAGCAAGAAGTCACCCGCATTCTGCTCGAGTTGGCGCGAATGGTGGCGGACGAACCTGGATTGCATGAAACGTTGCGTGCCGTTGCCGAACTGGATTTGATCGCGTCTAAAGCCCGTCTCGCCAAAGATTGGCAACTCAACCGTCCACAACCCGCCGCTCGAGGTGAATTTGAACTGCTCGAGATGCGACATCCTTTAATCGAGAACTGTCAACCAAATACCTTAAAACTCGATTCCAAACGCCGTATTTTACTGATTACTGGTCCAAACATGGGCGGTAAAACCGTCACCCTCAAATCGCTGGGTTTGGCGGTTTTGATGCACCAGTGCGGGATGTTCGTGCGGGTGAAAACCGCCAAACTGCCGATTCTCGAGAATATTCTGGTGGACGTTGGCGACGAGCAAAGCATCGAGGCGAGTTTGTCCACATTCGCGGCGCACCTGAAAAATCTCACCCATATTCTTGAGGATGCCAGCCCTGACACGCTGGTTTTAATTGACGAGTTGGGTTCGGGAACAGACCCAAGTGAAGGCGCGGCACTCTCCCAAGCCATCCTCGAGAAATTACTGGAAGCGGGCGCTCGAGGGATTGTCACCAGTCACCTTGCGCCCTTAAAAGTCTTTGCCTTCGAGCGCGAGGATGTGGTCAATGCCAGCATGGGTTTTGATCTCGAGCGGCTTGCCCCGACTTTTAAACTCAACATTGGGCAGCCAGGACGCTCTTACGCGCTCGCTATCGCCAACCGCATGGGTTTCCCCAGCGACACCCTCGAGCGGGCGCGAATCGTGCTCGGACCTGAAGGCGCGAACGTCGAAAAACTGCTCGAAAACCTCGAGCGCGAACGCGAAAACTTGTCTCTCGATGCCAAAGCTGCCAGGGAAGCGCGAGATGCCAGTGAACGCGAAGCAAAAATGATCCGCGAGAAACTCGAGAAGTTTGAGTTGGAACGCGAAACCATGATGCTCGAGGCGCAACGCAAAGCCGAAGGTGTCTTCCGTGATGCGCTCGATCAGGTGCGTCAAATGAAAACCCGAGTGCGGGAAACCGAAACCGAACGTCCCAAGGTCTTGAACGAACTGCGCGACCTCCGTGCGGCAGCCCAAGCGGAGCGTCCGTACATCAGCGCGATAGTGCGCGAACCCAACCCGCTCAAACCGGGTGCGAGCGTCGAAATCCCGGCTTATGGCGCGACAGGTACGATCCTCGAGATTCGTGGCGAAGAGGTTTTAGTGCAAATGGGGTTGTTGAAAGTCACGCTCAAAAAACGCGAATTAAAACTAAAACGTTCATCTCCGATGCCCAAAACGGGCGGTTATATCGCACCCGCCAATTTCAGCAAAGAACTCAATTTGCGCGGGGCGCACGTCGAAGAAGCCGTGGACGAAATTCGCAGTTTTATTGCCGAAGCCCAAGCCCTGCGCGAAACCCCAATACGCATTTTGCACGGCAAGGGCGAGGGCGTTTTGCGCCGTGTCGTGCGTGATTATTTAAAGTCCGATAAACGTGTCGAATCTTTTCACGACGCGCAACCTTACGAGGGCGGACACGGTGTGACCATCGCACACGTCAAAGTTTAGAGGTTTCTCGAGAAACGATATTCCAGTTTCTCGAGATAGAACTCAAACTCCCTTCTCCCGCACGGCGGGAGAAGCGCCCCAAGCCCGAAGCGGTTTCGCCCGTCAGGTGCGTCTTGAAACCAAGAAGGTGCTGCTGTAAGGGGTAAGAAGGGTCGGGGATGAGCGACCATGCCCGTCAGGTGCGTTTTATGGTCAAGAGAGGGTGGCGAGCGTTCCCGCTTTTCCTAAAAGCACTTCAAAACTGCACAAATCCGAGTCTCGAGAAAGCACTGATTGCACTGGCGACCAGCGTCACCAAACCAGCCGTAATGATCGTGTTCAACTCGAGTTGCATGAAGCGTTTGCGGTTGAGAACTGCCAGCAGCGTTCCCAATCCCAAACCGAGCAAGACCACCCACCAACTTGGCTCGAGCAAGGCGGTAAAGGCGAACGTTCCAGCGTTTTTGGCTGCCAGACCGCCCAGCACCCGGGCAAGAATCCCAAAACCCCA
>JAYTKL010000149.1:0-2483 GCA_043730305.1 Deinococcales bacterium
AAGTTGGACGTGCGCGTTTCGTACCAGAAAATGAATTCGCTGCTTACATGGCGGATTACATGAAGTCGCTCGAGACTGCATTCAAAGCAACGGCGTAAATGGTAATAAGTTAATCCTGAAAGCAAGTTGGGTCGAAGTAAGGAGTGATGCAGATGAATAAAAATTATTCAAGAATCGTTATTCTCTGCTGTTCCTTTGCTTTTACACTGCTTTCAGGATGCAGCACTACTCAATCCCCGCAAGCTCGAGTAGTCGATGATGTTAGGCAATTCCTTGATCCTAGATTGCCTGATGAAGAGAAATCAATCATGTCGGATATTTTGCGGTCAGGTAGCACCGAAGTTGGTGAAATTGTTACGTTTATAGATTCTAAAGGGCATTCACATTCAAATACACTAGAAGGCTATAACCGTATCAAAGCTGGTGGTGGACTTGTGGTTTCTCAAGGTTCAATTTATCCATACAATCAAAAGAAATAAGTGAAAACACGATAAGTTCATTCCTCTTCGAGTTATGTGCATAAAACTCTGGAATCATCTGAGAAAGAATACACTCAAAATTGTTGTACCGAATCAATAAAGTTAGGGAGGTTCTAAAGTGGATTTACTAAAAAAAGAGTACAACTCAGCCAGTTACGTCTCTGGTCCGCTGTTGTTTTTGGACGGCGCAAAAGATTTGCCTTACGGCGCAATTGTGGACATCACCGACGGCAGCAAACGCGTTCGTGGTGGTCAGGTCATCGAAGTTTCGGACGAGTACACCGTGCTTCAAGTCTTCGAGGAAACCTCAGGGCTTGAACTGAGCAACACCAGCGTCAGCTTGGTCGAAGACGTGGCGCGTTTGGGTGTCAGCAAAGAAATGATTGGTCGCCGTTTTAACGGTATTGGTAAACCGATTGACGGTCTGCCACCAGTCGTTGCCGACAAGCGCTTGCCGATCAACGGCAGCGCCATCAACCCCGTCGCTCGAGAGAAGCCAGAAGAATTCATTCAGACGGGCATCAGCGCGATTGACGTGAACATTACCCTGGTTCGTGGTCAAAAGCTGCCGATTTTCTCGGGTTCTGGTTTGCCTCACAACGAACTTGCCGCGCAAATTGCACGTCAAGCCAAGGTTATCGGTGAAGGCGGCGAAGGTTTCGCCGTGGTTTTCGCGGCAATGGGTATCACCCAACGCGAGGTTTCGTACTTTGTCAACGAATTTGAACGCACGGGCGCACTGGCTCGTTCGGTCTTGTTCCTGAACAAAGCCGACGATCCAACCGTCGAACGTCTGCTGACCCCACGCATGGCGCTGACCGCTGCCGAATACTTGGCGTTCGAGCTTGGTTATCACGTGCTGGTCATCCTGACCGATCTCACGAATTACTGCGAAGCCTTGCGTGAAATCGGTGGCGCTCGAGAAGAAATTCCTGGTCGCCGTGGCTACCCAGGTTACATGTACACCGATCTTGCCTCGCTTTACGAACGCGCTGGTGTGATTCAGGGCAAACCAGGTTCGGTCACGCAAATTCCGATCCTTTCGATGCCAGGTGACGACATCACCCACCCGATTCCAGATTTGACCGGTTACATCACCGAAGGTCAGATTTTCGTCTCGCGTCAACTTGCCAGCGCCGGTATTTTCCCGCCAATCAACGTCCAACCAAGCCTGTCACGTTTGATGGGCAACGGCATCGGTAAAGGCAAAACCCGAGCCGACCACAAAGAAGTTGCAGATCAACTCTTCGCCTCTTACGCCAGGGGTGTGGATTTGCGTAAACTCGTCGCCATTACTGGTGAAGATGCCCTGACCGACAACGACAAAAAGTACCTGCGTTTCGCCGAGGGTTTCGAGCAGAAATTCATCAACCAAGGCGCAGCCGACCGCAGCATCGAACAAAGCCTCAGCATCGCTTGGGCTTTGTTGAGCGAATTCCCACGCACCGAGTTGAAACGTATTCGCAAAGAATACATTGAAACCTATTACGGCACGCAAAAAATGTCGGAATTGGTCGCGTAAAGCTCTTACCCGACTCGCCGAGGCTCGTCACCCTCTCCCGCAAGCGGAAGAGGGTTCAACAGTTCAAAAGTTGTTGAAGAAATCTCGAGAGATGAATTTTCTGAATTTAGAATCTCGAGCATATGACGAGGGAAGAGCAACCACAAGCGACCATGCCCGTAAGGTGCGTTTTATGGTCAAGAAGGTTCGCCCCTACGAGACCTCAAAAAGAACCAAAAATCTCGAGCAGCCCCATTACAAAGCAATAAAACTCTCTTCTCTCGATGTTGAGAGAAGGGTCGGGGATGAGAGAAGAATAATGGTCGCTCGAGTTTACACAGCAGCAAAGGAGGTGTAACACACATGGCGGAACAAGTCAGTCCAACCCGCAGCAACCTGATCGCCAAACGCGGTCAACGCCGCTTGGCAGTCCAAGGCGTAGACCTTCTGAAGCGCAAACGCGACGCGTTGATCGGTGAGTTCTTCGCACTCGTCAAGCAGTC
>JAYTKL010000150.1:0-1238 GCA_043730305.1 Deinococcales bacterium
ACAATTTGTGCTGCAAGCCATGCTGACCCCAGCCTCAGAATTTGCCAACCAGTACGTTCAAGGCAAACAACAAACGGCTGTCCTGCGCGGCAACCTCAATACCGTGTCTCCCAATACCCGCAAGACGGGTTCGCCCAGCAACCTGCGGGTCGAAGCCAGCTCAATCTCGAGTGGCTTGCGTTCAAGCAGCACTCGAGCCTCGGGTTTGACCTGTTACGCCCCGCGCAGCGGACCAAACTCGAGCTTCGCGCACGTGGTCAACAATGGCAGCACGCATACCCTGGTGGTCAACAACCGCGTGGTGATGCAATCGGGTGATAAAGCGCCAACGGGAAATACTGTCAAAGCCATCGCCACCCCGCAACTGGCAACCGACGGCATCACGTTTTTTATGATCCAAACCAGCGCGGGCATCGAATTGCTCGCCAGCAACGGCAGCGGGTCGCGCACGATTCTCAAAACAGGCGATCTGCTGGTCAACCACCCCAGCCCCATCAGCGACTTTATTGGCGTCGGTTATTCCGCCATGCACAGCGACGACGAGGGACGCCTGGTGTTTGTCGTGATTCACGAGGATGATAGCCAATCGCTGGTCTTGGGTTTACCCGTCTAAATTCAAAAGGAGTTTCATCATGCCCGATCTTGCCATCACCACCCTCGAGACTTCACCGTCCCTGGACATCTGCCAAGGCTTTGCGATCATTCCAGCCTTGGGAACATTGCGTGCCAGCGTTCAAGGCTCAAACGTGCAACGCGTGTTGATCGACATCAATTTCACCAGTTTTTTTATCAATGTGATCGTCAACGTGCGTTGGAGTTATTTCTTTGGCATCTGCGGTCCCGCCTGGGCGATGAACACCGAAGTTGGCGGCAATTTTGACAATCCAGACCAACCCGCCACGCAGCTCAACTGGGCTGGAAAATACGGTGACGGCACGCAGGACGGTTTCGCGGGCGGCATTCAGGTTGGTTTGGAATTTGCCCTGACCTGGAGTTACGACATCTACCCGCCCAGAATTTTCCCAAGGCTGCAAGGCAACGGCGAGTTTCGCATCAACATTTTAAAAACCTTTCTGGACTTTTTGATCACTCGAGCCAGTTCGGGCGGTTCAGCCGCCAAAGGTTCGGATAAACCACGTACCTCGGGACAGGGGACGCTCGATTTTGATATGTTCCAAACCCGCAACGGCGAATGGAAATCCAAAGGCAACATTCAAATGACGCCCGGCATCGAAGGT
>JAYTKL010000151.1:0-1637 GCA_043730305.1 Deinococcales bacterium
TGCATTCAAGATTTCTACGAGGCGATGTGATCGAAGAAATCTTTGTGCGGGATGGTCGGGCACTCTCGAGAAAGTTGGGTCGGTTGTTGCGAGAACGACCAGTACCATTGACGAAACTGAACGAGCGTTTACGACGTGGGTTGGCTTGGCATCACGCTCGAGGGAGTTTGTTGCGGTTCTTGCTGGACTCGAGGGTGAGTCCGACGAACAATGCGGCTGAACGGGCGTTGCGACCAGCAGTGATTTTCAGGAAGTTGAGCGAACCTGCCCGTCAGGTGCATGTTTAGGTTCAAGAAGTGCTGGGAGTAAGAACTGGCGTGGTGCTCGAGCGTTGATGGCGTTTAAGAGCGTGATTGAGTCGGCGAAGCTGGCTGGGTTGAGCGGGTTTGATGCGCTGGCCGCAGCTTACGCACAACGCTTAGTGCTTAGTCCGGCTGGATCTGATAAGTTTAAGCATGAAAAGACGATCCGAAATCAACCTACCAACCGAACACCGCCAACACCTCGAAAAACTCACCCGAACCGGCACCAGCAAAGCCCGAGTCATCACTTGAGCTAAAATCCTGCTCCTCGCCGACCAAAGCCAAAACCAAAAACGCACCCACGCACAAATCGCGCAACTCACTCAGAGCAGCGTCCCCACTGTTGGCCGCATTTGCAACCAATACACCGATGAGGGATTGCACGCTGCGCTCGAGGAGAAACCACGACCTGGTGCCATTCCAAAAATCACAGGTGAAATCGAAGCAAAAATCATGCTCCTCGCGTGCAGTGAACCACCCAAAGGTGCAGCACGTTGGATGCTCTCGCTCTTGAAAAACCAGGTTGTCGCTGAAGGTTTGTTGCCGAGTGTTGGACGGACCACACTGGGTGATCGACTAAAAAAAAGATCAAACCCTGGACGATCAAACGGTACTGCATTCCAAAAGCGAACGCGAATTTCGTAGCCAAAATGGAAGACGTACTTGCCGTCTACCAACGCCCGTTCAATCCAAAACGTCCAATGGTCTGCGTGGATGAAGGTAAGAAGGAATTGCGAAGCACACCCAGAGGAAGCATCCCAGCAAAACCTGGTCGTGAGAAACGAGAAGATTACGAGTACGCACGAGAGGGCAGTGCAAATATTTTCATGGCGCTTGAGCCTTTGGCTGGGACACGGGTAGTGAAAATCACGGATCGACGAACGAAACTGGACTTCGCTGGGTTCTTAAAATTCTTGGCCGATGAGGTCTACCCGGATGCCGAAGTGATCGTGTTGGTGACGGACAATTTGAACACGCACAAAACCTCGTGTTTGTACGAAGCATTCAAACCCGAAGAGGCTCGACGTTTGGCGGAGCGACCATGCCCGTCAGGTGCATCTTATGGTCAAGAAACGGTTTGAATGGCACTACACGCCAGAGCACGGGAGTTGGTTGAACGCTGCTGAGATCGAGTTGTCAGCGATGCAGCGTGGGTGTTTGGATCGTCGATTGACTCGAGCAGAGTTGGAGGCGGAAGTGCCGGTGTGGGTGGACGGTCGGAATGCGTTTGCGGGTCGGGTTGATTGGCAGTTTCGGAGTGAGGATGCTCGGGTGAAGTTGCGGCGGTTGTATCCGGTGCTGGAGTAATCAACTTCAACCGGATGAAGCACTTAG
>JAYTKL010000152.1:0-7973 GCA_043730305.1 Deinococcales bacterium
AATGCCCAAAACAAAGCTTGCCAATCGGGCGCGGCACTGCCCAGCAACCAGTACACAATCGTACCGAGCGGAATGACCAGCGTCACGATGGCAATAAACACCACAAAAGCAAAAGCTGGCAGCGTCCAGTTTCCCAATAACACCAGGCTTTGACGCCGTGCCACCCCAGAACCAACCCTCGAGAGGCGAATGTTCTTTAAAAACCTTGTCTCGAGCATCAACGTGCCAACCGTGATTGTCAGCAGCATCAAGCCCAACCACGCCGCGTAAACACGGTCATAGGCGGCGTTGTACTGCACGTAAATGGCACTCGAGAAAGTGTCAAAACGGGTCAGTGACACCACGCCAAAGTCACCCAAAACGTGCAACGCAATCAGCAATGCGCCAGACAACCAGGCGGGACGCAATTGGGGCAGGATCACACGCCAAAAGACTTGCCACCTGGACAGTCCCAAACTGCGCCCAGATTCCTCGAGGCTGGGGTCAAGTCCACGCAGGGCGTTCCAGAGGTTTAAAAACAAGTACGGAAAACTGAACAATGCCAGCACGCCGAGTGCCCCGAAATAACCTTCGGGTCTGGGAATAGAAATGCCAAGAAGTTTCTCGAGCACCCCGTTTTGACCCGTCGCAGCCAGCATGGCGTAAGCCCCAACGTAACCAGGCACGGCGAGCGGCAGCACACCAATCAAAGTCACCGCATTTTTGAGGGGAAGGTTGGTTCTGGCAGTCAACCAGGCGAGCGGCAAGGCAATCACGCTGGTCGCCGCCACCACACCCAAACCGAGCGCCACGGTTTTGAGCAGCAACTCGAGGTTGCGAACCCTAAAAACAATCTCGAGCAACTCTTTTGGATTTGCCTCCAAAGCCCGCAAAACCAGGTACGCCAACGGAATCAAGACCGCCAGACAAGCCAGCAGCGCTGGAATCAAAAACGTTTTTGGCGCAGGACGACCCACCCGAGGTTTGAAACTCGAGATTTTAGGGTTGGTTTGGAGTGATGTGCGTTGCATACGGGTTGAAAGGTCGAATTCCGACTCGACCAATCAATTTACCAGGATTTAATGCGGGGCGTTTGACTGTACGGCTGCACTTGCAACATGAAACTCGAGGTTGACAAGAATTCACGGATACTTCAAAGTATCCACATGGCAATCATCCAATACCCGTACCATCCCCAAAATCTGAATGCCAAACACCCGCCACTGATCCAACACCTGATCGAACTCGAGTTTTCAGAACATCACCAGTGCGTCACTCAAATCATCAACATGATCGCCGACCTTAAACAAAACGGTTTGAGTAGCCGTTACCTCAAAAAAATGAAAGGACCTTTTCTCGAATTAAAAACAGCTTCCCGAGGTGGTGACAAAGGCGGCGCACGGGTTTATTTATTCCAAACCGCCATTAATTCTTTTTACCTTTGCTACCCAGAATGCAAAAGTGGCAACGAAGCAAACGCAATCCTGCTGCATAAAACCTTGGAAATCATACGGACTTTTCAAAACAAGCAACAACTCTTCCCAGAAGAATCTCGAGGTGAATCATGAAAAGCAAAACCCTGAACGGTGTCAAACTTCGGAATCTCGAGCAGTTAAGTGCAGACCAACAAGCCGAACTCGAGGCGGCATTAAACGAGAGTGAACCTGTTTTTACGGATTCAACCCTTAACTTAAAACCAAACCCCGAAATCAGTCTGGCACAATTGCAGCAGACCATCGAAACCGAAGTTGCCAAGCGACGCATGGGTGCGCTGCTTCAAGAAGCCAGGTTACAAGCAAATTTGAGCGGACGAGCCACCGCGAAACGATTGAGCATGAACCACTCGAGGTTACGCAAGCTCGAGGCAAGCGATACGAATTTGGAAGTCAGCAGTTTTGTACGGGTGGCGCATGAACTCGAGTTTGATGTGACCATACGCTTGGAGAGTCGAAGCAATGGCAAGATTTTAGAAACCAAATTGTGATGCGTTTTAAGAAAAGTTTTTAATAACCTTTCTCCCTGCTGACCAGATTCTCGAGCGTCTCTCCTGCCACAAATTTTTCGGCATTGCGCTCGAGTAATGCGTTGGCTTTGCCAATCAGATTTGGACCACCGCCCGCAATGTGCGGCGTGATGATGCAATTCTCGAGTGACCAGAGTTTGGAATCGTTGGGCAGCGGCTCAATTTCGGTCACGTCCAATGCCGCGCCGCCAATCTGATGATTCTCGAGGGAATCAATCAGGGCATTTTCGTCTATCGCGCTCCCGCGTCCGACATTCACCACCCAGGCTCGAGGTGAAAGCAGCGCGAGGCGCTCTTTGTTCATGATTTTTTGGGTGGCTGGCGTGTCGGGCAGCACCATGATGACGGTGTCGGCGCTGGGCAGCACCAAATCCAGGTCTTCGATGGCGTGGGTCACAAAACCTTCACGGTCGCCAGAGGTATTGGCAACCCCTTCGACACTCGCGCCGAACGGTTGAAGTCGGTGCGCAATCTCGAGTCCAATCGCGCCCATGCCCAGAATCAAAACGTTCGCCCCCTCGAGCGTCATGAGTTGCGTGCTGGGGGCGTTGACGGCTTGGTTGTAAAAGGCTTTGTCCCAACTTTTGGCACTTTGATGATCGCGGTGCAGGTGCATTCGGCGCACGGCGGACAGCAGCAATGTGACCGCGAGTTCGGCGGTCGGCGCGTCGTGAAGTCCCTTGCCGTTAGAGACAAAAATACTGTCTCGAGGGTTTAAATCGAGCACGTGATTGATGCCTGCCGTAAAGGTTTGAACCCATTTCAAACTTGGCATCTCGAGAAGTGGGGCAAGTCCTTTGCTGCTGATGCCCCACACGACCAAAGCTTCGGTATCAAGCCCTTCCAGGCTTTCATGTCGGTTAAAACGCACAACCTCGAGTGGCAATTCTGGAAGTTCCCAGGTGACGGAGTCAGGAATCAAGATTCTAGGCATGGCTCGATTCTAACGCGCAAGTTAATACAGACTTCAAGATTTTCACGATACAGCGTTACACTAACGCGGGTTGTTGCCCCGAGTTAGATCAGTCAATCGAATTTCTTCTCGAGCCAAACTCGAGTTCCCCCGAGGTAAACCATGAAAAAACCGTTGATGTTCTTAATGACCGCCGTCGTGCTCTCCCCCATCGCCTTATCGCAAAATGCTGTGACGAAAATCAAAGTGGGCTTGGGTTACTTGCCCGACGTGCAATTCGCACCGTTTTACCTCGCCGAGACCAGTGGCGCGTACAAAAAAGCTGGCTTTGAAGTCGAATTCCAGCACGGTTTCACCAACGAGTTGTACCCGCTGCTGGCGGCTGGCAAACTCGATTACGTGGTTGCCGACGCCGAAGATGTGGTTTTGTTGCGCTCCGAAAATGCCAAAGCCGCGCCGTTTAAGTACATCATGGCGTTGTACCAAAATGTGCCTAATGCGCTGTTCAGCAAAGCGGAAAAAAACATTAAAACCATCAAAGACCTGAAAGGCAAAACCATTGGCATTCCAGGCAAGTACGGCAACTCCTGGACGAGCCTGCAAGCCACGCTCAAAGCCGCCAAACTCAAAGAATCTGACGTGAAAATTCTCGAGATTGGCTTCACTCAACTCGAGGCTGTGGTGGCAAACCGGGTCGATGTGGCGATGGGTTTTGTCAACAACGAACCCGTGAAAGCCGCCGCGCAGAACATTAAACTCAACGTAATTCCAGCCGCAAAGTACAACCGCGCACCAGGCGTTGGAATGATCACCACCGACGCCAACCTCGAGAAACCAGAGTTGGTGAAAGCATTTTTGGCGGCAAACCAAGCCGCAATGGTCACGACCATCAACACGCCTAAAGTCGCCTTTGAAGCCAGCAAAAAATACGTGCAAAACCTGGGCGATGAAGGCATGAAGGTGCTCGAGGCAAGCATTCCGTTGTATCAAAGCCCGTTTACCTTGGCGGAGGGCATTGGCTTTAGCAACCCGAACGGTTGGCAGAGCGCGATTGACACGCTAAAAGCCTTTGGTCGTTTGCCAAAACCTGCCAAGCGCAGCTCGTTTTACACCAATATTTACCTGAAAAACGTTCAAGCAAAATAAAATCCTAAAACCTCGAGAAGCCGTGAGTATCGATACTCACGGCTTCTCGAGGTTGGAATCTCAAATCAGGTTGATTCGATTTTGGCTTTGATTGTCTCGAGTCCTTTGTCAAAATCTTTTTGCGGAAATCCGAGCGCGTTCATGGTTTCTGCGACTTTTTGAGCAATTGCATTTGGCAGGCTGTAACTGAAAACCAGATGCACTTTGGTGACACCCTCGGTTTCGTTGAAGGTCAAACTGCCTTCACTTTTGACCTCTTCAGCTTCATTCTGATCGTGAACGCTGTTCCATTTGATCAGTTGATTCTCGATGTTCTCGGTGGTTACAGCATCAAATTCGACTTTGGTACGCAGTGGTCCACGAACCACCCAGTGGCTTTTATTCTCGCCGACACGTTTAATCGATTCTACGCTGTCAATAAACTTGGCAAAATTCTCGAAATCTTGCCAGAACTTGTAAACCTGTCCGATGGGTGCGTTAATGTCAATGGCTTTATCAATCGTAATCATCTTGAACTCTCCTTTTGCAACCTGGCGTACTGGGTGGCTCGAGCCTTTGAAAGTTCGCAGGCTCGAGCCGATTTGAATTATGCGGGAATGAGCACCGTATCAATGACATGAATCACGCCGTTGCTGGCAGCAATGTCTGCTGTGGTGACAGTCGCGTTGTTGATTTTGACACCGTGGCTGGCGTCGATGGTCAGTTCGCTGCCTTCAACGGTTTTGGCGCTCGTCAATTTTGCCGCCTCTGCCGCCATAACCTTGCCGCTGACCACGTGATACAACAAGATTTTTGTCAGGGCTGGGATGTCTTTAAGCAGTCCCTCAACCGTACCTGCGGGCAGCTTGGCGAACGCATCATCGCTCGGTGCGAAAACAGTGAATGGTCCAGCACCGGACAGCGTTTCGCCAAGACCGGCGGCGGTCACTGCGGCGACAAGGGTTTTGAACGTTCCGGCGGCGACTGCTACTTCGACAATATTTGACATGTAAGACCTCTCGCGTTGAAGCGATTCTGTTGAGTATGCGATTGTCGTGGTCAGCGGTAAATGCCGCTGCAACCTGTGATCCGTGCCATTCGCGGAACAATCGTTCCCCTATTATCTAGGGTTCATGACAGGGTTTACCATCAAGTGGCACACAATCTAATTGTGAGGCAGTCAATGCACATTTGAATCTTAAAGCCTGTTTATGAAGGTTGCTCGAGTCGCTTGAAGAAGCCAATAGCGATTAGCAAATAGCAAAAACACTCGATGCTTTTCGCCAATTGCTATCTGCTAATTGCTTAAAACACTGCAAAGTTAAGAAATTTTTTTTTACATCGGACTTCATAAACACGTTCTTAGAGCGTGCCATTGTACCAAAGACCGTTTGACACGATTACTGACCTGAAAAACATTCAAGCACCATCATTTAAAATCTCAAAAAGCCGTGAAAAACAATACCCACGGCTTGTTTGATGTCAGATCTACAACACCCTATTTCAAGGCATCAGCGCTGTAATATTCTTCGCACATTCTAAGCTCGAGAAAGTGGTGGTGTTCACTTCAAGGTCGTAACTCACACCATGATGAACCATTTCGGCTTGTAAGCGTGCCATGCCTTGAACACGGTTGCCTCGTGCCAATTCTCGAGCTTCGGCAACTTTCAGATCACATCGCACCGCAACCCACAGCACCTCGAGTCCTTACAGTGCTGCTTGCCAACGCAGTTGTGATTTTGCACCACCCAAAAATACTTCGTCCACAATGACTCGAGCGCCAGCGCGAACCATCGCTGCAATGCCGTAACTCCAAGCGTTATCTAAAAGCTCAAATGCAGCCCCAGTCGTGACTTGACCGCCCAAACCAAAGACAATTCCAGCATCCTCGGTTTGCATTGTCGCAGGCATCGCCTCGATTAAGGTGTCAACCCCAAAGGTCAACCAAGGTTCGGGCAAAATGCTTTGCAGACTGCGAGCAAGCTCTGATTTACCCGAACTTGACGCGCCGTTGAGGACAATAACTTGGGTTTTCACCAGACAATCTTGACACACCGTTTCTGGTGAAACTCAAAACACCACGGTTTTATTTTGATGTATCAAAACCCGATCCTCGAGATGGGCTTTGACCGCCCTGGCAAGAACGTTGCGCTCAATGTCACGCCCAATTCTGGTTAAGGCTTTGACATCGTCACGGTGTGAAACCCGTGCGACATCTTGTTCGATGATCGGTCCAGCATCGAGTTCTGAGGTCACGTAATGCGCGGTTGCGCCGACCAGCTTCACACCTCGAGCCAGGGCGCTTTTGTACGGGTTTGCGCCAATGAACGCGGGCAAAAAACTGTGGTGAATGTTAATCACGGGCATCTGGGTGTGCTCGAGAAAGTCGCCGGAAAGGATTTGCATGTAACGCGCCAGCACCGCAAAATCGGCGTTGCCTTTTAACAGCTCGAGAATCTTTTGTTCGCTGGCGGTTTTGTCATTTTTTTCGACTGGCACGTAATGAAACGGTATTCCAAAGGTTCGCACGTCTGGCTCGAGGTCGGGGTGGTTGCTGATGACAAAAGGGATTTCGGCGTCAAATTCGCCGCGCCGCACCCGCCAGAGTAAATCCATGATGCAGTGATCGTATTTGCTGCACAATATTGCCATGCGTTTGGGTTCAGAGGCGTACCAGACTTTCCAGTCCATGCCAAACGGTGTGGCGACGACCTCCTGGAAGGTTTTCTCGAATTGGGCTTTGGTCAAATCCAAGCCTTCCAAATGAAATTCTTGGCGCATGAAAAACGTGCCGCCTTCTGGGTCGGTGCTGTGCTGGTCGCTGGACATGATGTTGGCGTTGTGGCTGTACAAGAATTGCGAGACGGCGGCGACGATACCGCGCCGGTCTGGGCAGGAAATCAGTAATCGTGCGGTGTTGGGGCGAGCGTAGGCTTTGGTGGTTGGTGTGGCGTCTGGTTGCATCGGGGGACAGTTTAACCTGTGGCTTTGATTTGCTCGAGTATGTCAAGCAAAAATGACATTTTGACAAGTATGCTTGACATTTTGCCAAGCTTGATTTACATTGATGTCAAGCAACATTGACACCTCGAGATTCGGGGAACGTCGAAAGGGCAGACCATGAACAGTGTACATACCAGCCAAAAACTCGAGCAACTTCGCCGTGAAGCAAATACTCAACATGAACTGGCAGAAATCCGTCGTCAGCACATCAAGACTTTGGTCAACGCCGCTCGAACATTACTGCTCGAGATTTGCGCCTTAACCATCGGCAGCCTCGAATTGGTTGTAAAACCTCAGGTGCAAAACCATGTTTGAGCTTGAACACCGCACCGCAAAAACCGTGAGTGACGCCGAAATTCGAGAATTTACCGCGCTTGCCAATGTCCTGCGCAAACAAACATTACCAGACGACCCACCGAGTCAAGCCGAAGTGCGAATTGAAGAGTTCAAGAACATGCCCGATTTTGTCGAGGTTCACATCTGGCTTGCCAAAGAAAACAACGCCGCCATCGGTTTTGCCAACTTGCAAATCGTACACTTGCCCGACAATCAGCACATGGCGCAATTTAACATTCAGATTCTGCCAGAACACCGCAACAAAGGTGTCGGGAAAACCATTCTGAAAGAGCTGTGTGAAACTGCGAAAACTGCAAATCGCAGCCTTTTAATTGCAATGAGTCACGACAAAATTCCAGCCGGCGACATTTTTCTCGAGCGTTACGGATTTGGTCGCGGCATGGAAACCAAAGTCAGCCAGTTGAGTATTAGCGACCTCGAGCTTCAAAAACTCGAGGGCTGGATCAAAACAGGTGAAACCCGAGCCTCAGATTACGTTCTGGGTTGTTGGGATGCCGCCATTCCAGAGCAAGAAATTCTTGCGTTTTCAAGTTTGATGGATGTCATGAACACCCAACCCAAAGGTGATCTGGA
>JAYTKL010000153.1:0-13578 GCA_043730305.1 Deinococcales bacterium
TATAAAGACATTATTGCCTTTGGACTGCTGATTTTAATCTTGATTTTTAGACCATCGGGTTTACTTGGTCGTAAAGTATCGGAGAAAGTATGAGTCAGCTTGTCCAACCAAAACGGGATTTTACGATTCCTGTGGTGATGTTTGCATTAATCACTTTTTTCCTCAAGTTTTTCGTTTTTAAGGGAATCACCTTCGTTGACAGTATGATTTTCTTAACTTTTATTTCCAGTTTATACTTTTTAGTCACCTTTCCAATGAATAAATATATTCAAATTGTAATGGGAATGTTGATTTTATTTGTTGGAATTCCCTTGATTGGATTTCAGAATACTTCGAGTATCAATGTTGTGATTGACATTGCCATTTATGCTGCCTTGGCACTCGGTTTAAACATTGTGGTTGGTTTTGCGGGCTTGCTCGATTTGGGCTACGTTGCCTTCTTTGCGGTGGGCGCTTACCTTTGGGCTATCTTTGGCTCTGGGCAAGCCACCGAATTGTTTGGCTGGCAACTTCCAGAAAATGGTTTTTTCTTAATTGCCATTGTTGCGGTTTTGGTGGCGGCAATGTTTGGTGTTTTGCTGGGTTTACCAGTCTTGCGCCTCAAAGGTGATTATCTTGCCATTGTGACGCTCGGTTTGGGCGAAGTGATTCGAGTGATTGCCAACAATAACCCTGGAGGGCTGACCAAAGGTTCGGTTGGTATTGACAGTATTCAACAACCGCTTCATACGTTTACCAATTCCTTGGGATCAGACGGCTACAAATGGCAATCGGTGGTTTTTTATGTGATTGTTTTGGCGGTCATCGCGGTTGCCATTGTGGTCACCAATCGCCTCGATCAAAGTCGTATCGGTCGGGCTTGGACCGCCATTCGTGAAGATGAAATTGCCGCTCAAGCGATGGGCATTCCGCTGGTGGCAACCAAACTGGTCGCATTCGCCACAGGCGCCAGTTTTGCCGGCATCATGGGAACTATCTTTGCCGCCAAACAAAGTTTTGTTGACCCAGCCTCTTTTGATGTCAACCAATCCATCGGCGTTCTGGCAATGGTGGTGCTCGGTGGGTTAGGCTCTATTCGTGGCGCGGTGGTCGGTGCAGCGGTGGTAACAAGCCTCAACCTTGTGGTGCTGCCCACACTGGCAATCGAATTTAACAACCTGCGTCAGAGTGGGGCTTTAAATCTGCCTCCACAATTCGAGGTCTCCAAATATCAACGTCTGATTTACGGCATTATTCTGATCATCATGATGATTTACCGTTCGCAAGGGCTTGTACCAGCCAGCCGTAAACACATTGAAGTGGACGATGCCCATGCTGGACAGGGCGCAATGCAGGGAGGCGACTGATGCTTCTTGATGTAACAGCGGCACGAAAAATCTTTGGTGGTCTGGTCGCCGTTAACGACGTGACCTTGCAAGTCCCAGAAAAAGCCATCATCAGCGTGATCGGACCGAACGGCGCGGGTAAAACCACGTTTTTCAACATGATTACTGGCATTTACCAACCTGACGGCGGCACGATCAATTTTAGCGGCTCGAGCATCGTGGGTTTACGCCCAGATCAAGTAGTTGAACGCGGCATCGCCAGAACCTTTCAGAACATTCGCTTGTTCGGCGCAATGACCGTGCTCGAGAATGTCATGGTCGGTCGTCACGTGCGCAGCAACACGCGTTACATCGACGCGATTTTTCACACCAAACGATTCCGTGACGATGAAGCCTCGAGCATTACTCGGGGCATGGATTTGCTGCGTTTTGTGGGTTTGGATGCCAAACGCAACGAACTTGCCGCCAATCTGCCTTACGGCGAACAGCGTCGTCTCGAGATTGCCCGTGCGCTGGCGACCAGTCCCAAACTGATTTTGCTCGACGAACCCACCGCAGGCATGAACCCAAACGAGACAGAGGAGACCAAGCACCTGATTCGTCGTCTGCGTGACGAGGGCAACATTACCGTGGTCTTGATCGAACACGACATGCGCGTGGTCATGACGATTTCGGACAACGTGACCGTGCTCGATTACGGCACAAAAATTGCTGAGGGTTTGCCCGCCGAAGTTCGCTCAAACCCCAAAGTGATCGAGGCGTATCTGGGTGCTGGTGCGGCGGCTGGTAACTTCGGACTCGAGAAAACCGAGCCGAACAGTGCTGGAGGTGCTGTATGAACACCAAACCTTCAGAGGTGATGCTCGAGCTTAAGAATGTCAATACTTTTTACGGGCAGATCCATGCGTTAAAAGGTATTTCGTTCACCGTCAACAAGGGCGAAATCGTCACGCTAATCGGTGGCAACGGTGCGGGAAAAACCACGACTTTGCGCACCATCTCGAGCCTTAAAACCCCAAAATCAGGCGAGGTGATTTACAAGGGCAAGGCGCTGCACACCACGCCCACCCATGAAATCGTAAAACTTGGCATGGCGCACGTTCCAGAAGGACGACGGATTTTTCCGCGTTTAACGATTCGTGAAAACCTCGAGATTGGCGCGTTTTCGATCAATGGTAAAGATGTGATCGAACAACGAATTCAGAATGGTTACAAAATTTTCCCACGCCTCAAAGAACGCGAAAAACAATTGGGTGGCACGCTTTCGGGCGGCGAACAACAAATGCTGGCGTTCGCTCGAGCGTTGATGATTGACCCTGAAATGATTTTGCTCGACGAACCATCAATGGGTTTATCACCACTTTTTGTCGAAACCATTTTTGACAGCATTCGCGCCTTAAACGAAGCTGGCAAAACGATTTTGCTGGTCGAACAAAACGCGCTCATGGCGCTTGGCATTGCCAACCGTGGTTACGTCTTGCAAACTGGTGAGATCGTGCTTTCGGGAACAGGCAGTGACCTTGCCAAAAACGATGAGGTGCGTAAAAAGTATTTGGGCGAAGATTGAGGCTTGAGGAATCATCCAAAGGCGCACTTCTGTGCGCCTTTTTTTGATTTTGAGCGAGCGTAAAACTTTTTTGGCTCATCACCACAGCTCGAAATTTGAAGTGTTCTGACTTGGATTTAAAACCTGACACTATTGATTGCGGTTTTGAAGTCAAATCTGTATATAAAAACACAGCATGTTGTGTTAAAGTTCATTCCCATCGCATTCTCTGGTGTGTTAGTATTTGGCTAATGGCAACCAAAAGCGAGAACAATTCCGTTCTTGATGGCGAACGACCACAAAAAAGTGCGTCTGCGTCAAAGAAAAACCGTCGCTCGAGATCAAAAAAAACGAGCACAAAACTCAATTCGGGTTCGTCTAGAAACATTGACATTGAAGCCGTGGGACTCGTGTTGCTTGGTTTGGCAATTTTGGTTTCGTGCGCTGTCTACTTACCAATCAAAATGAACCCAATGGCAGGGCTGAATAAATCCTTGTTCGCCACCCTGGGTTTTGGCATGTACTTAACCCCATTACCCCTGGTGATGTACGGCTTTGTTTCAATGGCAAAAGCCCAGTTCAAGTCTTCAACTCGAGTTTTGGTCGGTGTTTTGGTCTTGGCAAGCGCAGCCTTGTTTGTGACTGCACTGTACCGCCCAGAATTGGCTGGATCACTCTCGAGCGTTGCCCGTCCTCTTCGTGCAGTGCCTTGGCTGGGTATCTTGCTGGCGTTGGTGGTTGGCAGTTTTGGTGTGGAAATCATTTTCAACCTCAAGTTTTCAACCTTTGTTCGAGGCTTTGCATTGCTTTCAGCTTTAGGCGCGGTAAAAGGGGCAACCGCCGCGCAAACTGGTTATTCGATTGCCAAATCCAGCGCCAGCCGTGCCGCTCAAAGTATCGCACTGCGTGGGCAGCTCGAGGGACACCAAAAAGACATTGACGAATTGCAAAACCTGTACCCTGGCGCGAGCGAACTCAAACTCTGGAGCAAAGATTGCGAGGCGGCGCTCGAGAATCTGAACGGCGCAGATGAACAATTGCTAGGGCTTTTGCGCGATGATGTGGGCGCTTGGCGCAAAACCGTGCTCGGCTTCAGCGAATCCCGAGCCAAAGACCTGGCTGGCAGCGTCGAAACCGAAGACCTTGGTGCAGAACCAATTGTCCGAGACGCGCAAAAAGCCATTGCGGGCAGCATCCTCAGCGCAACCCAAGTGGCAAGGGCGCTCGAGAATGTACGCCGAACCTTGCAACTCGATGCCAAAACCTTGGAAGATGCCTTGAGACGCGACAAACGCGAACGTGAATCGGCACTGAAAGCCTTGAACAATCCAATTCGACCAGGAGACCTTGCCAATGAACTCGAGCGTCACACGACCCGCATCGAGAACAACAAACAAATGCTGTCTCGAAGCGAAGCGTTTCGGTCACGAACAGGACAATTTTCTGGTTGGCCCGAACTGATTGCCAGACTCGAGAAACCACAACACGCCGAGGTGGTGGCGTTTGCCGAGAATCTCTCTGCAACCCTGAAAAATGCCAGCACCGACGCGCTGCCTGAGCTTCCACAGTGGCAATCCGACCTCGACGAACTCGAACGGCAGCTTGCCACCAAAACCATAGATTTACAAGGCAAACTCGATCTCGAAGGTTTGGTTTGGGAAGACCCCAACCGTCTGGCGGGTCTACCTCGAGCCAAAGTAAATGACGTGGTCGAAGCTGTGTTTGAAATTGACTTGCCAGGTGGCAACGCCTTGTCTGGCGAAGATGTGGACAAACTGATGCGCGGCGAATTCAATGGGCTTGAAGTCACCGAAGTTCAACTCGAGTCTGGCAAAGCAGCCTGGGTTTCACCCACCGAACGTGCCGCGCAAAAGGTTGCCAACGCTCAGAAACTCGCTGACATTGCTGCAAGGCGCGAAAAATCCAAACCCGATGCGCCAGGTATTGCCGACTCGAGTGTTGGCGAACGAATCGCTGCCAGTGACGTGACACTCCAAGGCGGAATCCCAATTCAAGTGCCTGGTGTGGCGTTCCTCGACCCATTTCAAGCCTCGGGTTTCGATGCCGCCGCCTTTGACCGCAATGCCAGGGACAGGGCGCGAATCATTGACGAGACGTTTGTCAACTTTGGTCTGAACGCCAAAGTGGTGGACTTTGCCCGTGGTCCAACCGTCACCCGTTACGAAATCGAACCCGCCCCGGGCGAGAAAATCTCGAGAATCGCCAGCGTGCAAAACGATCTGGCACGGGTTTTGTCGGTTGGTGGCGTGCGTATCGAAGCGCCCGTTCCAGGCAAAAGCGTGATCGGGATTGAAGTTCCAAACTCGGAACGTGAGCCAATTACCTTCAGGGCTGGCATCGAATCGGAAAATTTTCAAAAACGCAAAGCCAAACTGCCATTGCTGCTCGGCAAAAGTATCGACGGTGACATGCTGATCGAAGACCTGGCAAAAATGCCGCACCTGCTGATTGCCGGCAGCACGGGTTCGGGCAAATCGGTTTGCGTCAACACGCTGATCATGAGCTTGCTGTTTCGTTACCTGCCCACCGAACTGCGTTTTGTGATGGTTGACCCCAAAATGGTCGAACTCACGCCTTATGACGGCATTCCGCACCTTGTGCGACCCGTGGTCACCAACCCAAACGATGCGGCTGGAGTGCTCTTGGGTTGCGTGGCACACATGGAACGCCGTTACAAAATGATGAGTGAAATTCAAGCCAAAAACCTCGAGCAGTACAATATCAAAGCCAAAGAGGCGGGCGAACCAGAACTGCCGCACTTGGTGATTATCATTGATGAACTTGCGGATTTGATGATCACCAGCCCCAAAGAGGTCGAAAGCTCGATCATGCGCCTGGCACAGATGGCTCGAGCCACCGGAATGCACCTGATTCTTGCCACACAGCGTCCCAGCGCCGACGTGATTACGGGGCTTATCAAAGTCAACATTCCAGCCCGAGTTGCCTTTGCCGTCTCGAGCGGTATCGATTCGCGCACGATTTTAGACTGCATGGGCGCAGAACGACTGACTGGTTACGGCGACATGCTGTTTAACCGTCCAGGTCTGTCCAAACCCATGCGTTTGCAAGGACCTTATATTTCTGAAAACGAACTTGCGCGGATTACCGAATTCTTGCGCCGCCAGTTCTTTGATGACGATTTTGGTGAATCTTACGGCAGCGACTTTGACGGCGTGACCGAAACCGCCCCAACCTCCAAACTCGAGCCAATCGATTACAGCGACCCGTTCATCAAAAAAGCCGCCGAGGTTGTGATCGAAGAGGGTTATGCCGCCGTCTCGAGGTTACAGCGCCGCCTCAGTGTGGGTCATGCTCGAGCGGGCAAACTGATTGACGCACTCGAGGCGATGGGCATTGTTGGACCGTACAAGGGCAGCAAGACGCGGGATGTGCTGGTTGCCAGGGATCAGCTTTCAGAATACTTTGGTTAAACCCTCTATACTTGTTTTATGACCCAAGTTTTGACGCGATCAGAGCAACCTCAACCGTACAAATTTACGGTTGAAGTCTATGAAGCCATGAGTGAAGCGGGATTGCTGGCTGGACGTACCGAATTGATTCACGGGGTGATTGTTGAAATGCCACCAATGGGAGACGAGCACGTTGACGCTGTTGTAACCTTAACCGCCAAACTTTTCACTGCATATTTCCCTCGAGCCGCAATTGCCTGCCAAGTTCCAGTTCGCTTACCACCGTTCGGTGAACCAGAACCCGATTTTATGTTGGTGACACCTCACTCCAAAGGCGTTCGCCAAGTATCAGATGTGCTGCTGATCATCGAGATCAGCAACAGCACCTACAAACTGGATACCGAAGAAAAATTACCCATGTACGCCGAACATGGCATTCAGGATATTTGGATTTTGAATGTCAAACTGGGTCAACTTGAGGTCTACCGCAACCCGAAAAACACCGTGCCAGGCGGCTGGGGTTATGACCCAGCAATCATTTGCAAACCAGGCACCGCAATTGCACCGCTCGAGTTTCCTCAAGATCCGCTCGAATGGTGGACGTGAACCAACAAAATTCTGAAAACCTAATCTCGAGTTACCCATTGACGATTGGTTTGCTCGGGGTGTTATCTGTTTTGTACGTACTCGAGGCGAGTTATGGAGGTTTTAACTTTGCCAACATTGGTAACGGCGCAAGCATTGATGCGTTGGTGGCTTACGGTGGCAATGCCCACGATTTGGCAATCACGCAATCTGAGTGGTGGCGTTTGCTAACCGCAACCTTGCTTCATGGCAGCCTGGCGCACATCATCATGAACAGCTTTTCACTCTGGAATTTGGCGCGTCCGCTCGAGAAATACTTTGGACGCGAGACGCTGCTGACGGTATTTGTGGTCACTGGATTGATCTCATCTTTGACTTTTGCCGTGTTCGGCTCGAGAACGACGATTTCGATTGGTGCGAGCGGTGCCATTTGCGGAATGCTGGGTTTCTTGATTTCGCACGGCGCACGAAATTTCGAGGAATTGACCAAACAAATCAGAAACAATTGGATTAACTTTGCCATGCTGTTGGTGATTGGATTTGCCATTCCCAACGTGGACAACTGGGCGCACGGTGGCGGCGTGTTGGCAGGAATATTGCTGGGTTTGATTTACCCAAAATTCCCTCAAGCATTCAAAATCAATCTGGGACGACTGAGCGGCATGTTGCTTCTCTCGAGCGCGGTTTGGATTTTCAAACTGGCTGCAATTGGTTAAATTTTCACCACTTTATACTCGAGGATCACGGGTTCAACGCCTCCCACAGCTTGCAACGTGTCCAAATCTGAAAGCGGTTGATCGCCGCTACCCTGAAAGACCGTGATCTCGAGCGTGTCCAGATCAAAGGTGCAAAGGTTGCCAGTCCAAACCGCGCCCAAATCAATAAATACATTTTGTCCAATCCGTGTTGGCGCACGGACTGGCGTGTGACCGTGCAAGCTGAACAGCACGCCTTCAGGAACTGGAAACGGTCCTTCTTCGGGACGCGCCCAAACCATTAAATCCTCGAGACTGCGATAGCCCTTTAACTGACAGGGTGGCGCGGCGTGAACGCAGAAAATGTCGCCGCGCACACCGCCCTCGTGCCGGTATGTGAACTCGCAACGGTTTGCAAAAGCAATTAACTCTGGCGGCAAACCCCAAGGACCAAAGGCATCCGACGCGCCGCCCTTGTCAAAATCGTCATCCCAACCACCGTACTCGAGAATCACGGTGTCGCCACCGTTTTTAATCCAATTCTCGAGCGAGAGTTTGGCATCGTTGCGCCGCAGGTCGTTGTTCTCACGCTGGAAGCGGTCGTAACACTCATCCACCTCGAGCATGATGGCTTCGTGGTTGCCGCGCAGCAGGGTCATGCGTCCCTCGTCGGCAAGTTTGGTCAGCAGCCGTATGGCATCCTTGTTGCGGTGTCCACGGTCTACCGCGTCGCCCAAGAAAACAAATTCGGTGTCGGCTGGCGTGTTCGCCACTAAGCCCTCGAGCAGGTCGGCACGTCCATGAATGTCAGCGATTGCCAGTTTCACAAGTTCACCATGTTTTGATTACGGCTCGAGGTCATATTTGGTTTCATGGGATCAGTTTAACGCAGAGATGCAGCAAATAGCAGTTAGCGATTGGCAAATAGCGAAAAAAGTCTCTCGCGTTTCATAAAACGGCGTAAACTTTAGACATGACTGTTCCGATGCCAAATACAATCACCAAACCCGAATCTCGAGTGCTCAAATTGAAAGGTATAAAAATTGTTTTTGTGGTTGCCGATGAAGTCGAAGACCTCGAGTATCACGTGCCAAGAATGCGGCTTCTCGAGGAAGGTGCGACGGTGGTGACGGCGGCTTTAAAACCTGGGACGTATGTCGGCAAAGGCGGCTTGGGTCTGACGGCGACCTTGGCAACCTCGGAATTGCGTGCCAGTGATTTTGACGCGGTGGTGATCCCTGGCGGTTGGGCACCCGACAAAATGCGGCGCGATCAAGACCTTTTAGATTTCTTGCGCGACATGAAAGCCAGTCGCAAAATTCAGGCTTACATTTGCCATGCGGGTTGGGTCGCTGCCAGCGCGGGCATTCTCGAGGCTGGAAGACCCGTCACGGGCAGTTTGGGCATCAAAGATGACATGCTGGCTCGAGGGGCGGCTTGGCAAGACTTGGCGGCTTTTAGGGACGATGATTTGGTCTGGGGTCGCGTGGTGGCGGACATTCCAGATTTTTGCCGTGAATTGGTGGTGGCACTCGAGGGTTCGCGTTCAGGCTAATTCAAGTCGTTGTGAATCAGCAATGTGCTGCACGGCGACACATGCCGCGCCGATCACGCCAGCATCAGTGCCAAGTTCGCCTTGGCGAATGCTGACCGGTGCAAACTCGAGGGCATGTTCATTGGCGGCGGTTTGAATCCGATCCAGAAAAAAACTGCCCGCCTCGGACACCCCGCCGCCCAAAACGAACACTTCTGGGTCAACAATCAATTGCAAATCACAGAGCACCTGCCCGATACAGCTAGCGGCTTGATTTATGATTTTTAACATGCTCGAGTTGCCAGCTCGAGCCAGCCCAAAAACCTCCTTGGCGCTTAAGGAATGCCCAAGAACCAAACTTGCCTGATTTGCAATGGCAGTGCCACTCGCAACCTGCTCCAACGCCCCCACAAGGCTCGAGCCTGCCAAAATGCCGCCATGAGGGATTTTAATGTGCCCGATTTCACCAGCGATGCCGTGAAAGCCGCGCCAGATTCGGTTATTTTGAATGATCGCCCCTCCAATACCAGTCGAGATGGTCAGGAAAACGCTCGAGTCGGCAAACCTTGCCGCGCCGTAAAGATGCTCGGCGAGGGCGGCGGCTTTGGCATCATTCTCGAGGGCGACGGGCTTGGCGAATCCTGCCGATAGCACCTGTCCGAGCGGGATGTTTTCAAACCCTGGGATGTTGAGGGCAATGCGCACAACACCGCCTGAAGCATCGACACTTCCAGGTGAACCCACGCCAATCGCTTTGATATTCGGCGCAAATTTCATCAATTCACGCCCCAACTCGAGCATTGCCGTTATGACGGATGCTGCACCTGTTTGAGGAGTCGGCACAATTCGTTTTTCGAGGATTTTACCGTTTGCAACAATGGCGCCAGCGATCTTGCTGCCGCCAAGGTCAAGCCCAATCAGTGGTTCGTCTGTCATCTTGCACCTGTGCTTACAGAGTTCGGGTTACTTTTTTGAGGCTGCGGGGCGAATCTGGATTAAAACCTTTGACCAAGCTGAGGTGTCCAGCAAACAAGTACGCTGCAACAATTGCCACAATAGGGTCGGTCAGACGATGTCCTGTTGCGGGCGTACTTAACCGTGTGGCGGCTGGAATTTCGGGCGTGTCAACACCGATTAAAACCAGTTCCGCCCCCCGAGAAGCCAGGTCTTGATAACGCTCCAACGTGCCCTGCGCGGTCGCATCTCGGGCTTGAAAGGCGATGACGGGAAAACCAGGTTCGACCAAAATGATTGGACCGTGCGCGAATTCGGCGCTGCTAAAGGCTTCGGTTTGCAACACACAGGTTTCTTTGAGTTTTAAGGCGGTTTCTTGAGCCATTGGGTAATGGATGCCTCGAGCCAAACTGACCATTGCCTCGGCGTAACGGTAACGCTCGCTGCGGTCTTTGGCGGTCTCTTCAAGCGCGAGCGTGGTGGTTAAGTTGCCTGGAAGGTTTTGCAACGCAGATTGCAATTCGGCGTCTTGGCTCAAACTGGCAATGACTTGCAACGGCGCGACCAGACTTGCCACAAAACTTTTGGTTGCCGCCACCGCCAATTCCTCGCCAGCCAGCATCGGCAGCACAAACTCTGCGGCATCCTCGAGTGGCGAGTTTTCTTGATTGACAAGTGCCACTGTTAATGCCCCCGCTTCCCGAGCGGCACGCAAGGAATTCACGACATCGGGTGACTGACCCGACTGGGAAATGGCAATCACCACCGATTTCTTTAGGCGTAACTTCGTGCCATACGCCGTGATCACGCTTGGCGAACTCGAGGCGGTCACCAAACCGAGTTGCGTCTCGAGCGCGTACTTCAAAAAATTTGCAGCGTGGTCACTTGTTCCACGCGCAATGGTTACGGCAAAATCTGGGTTGTGATCTTGAATTGCTCGAGCCAAGTTTTGATACGTCGCTTGATCGACATTCAGTAAGTTTGAAACGACTTTTGGTGTTTCTCTGATCTCGCGCAGCATGTTTGGAGTTGTGTTGTTCATGGTTGACCTCGAAGCGAGAGAACTTAACTGCTCGTTGTTATTTGCCGATCCCTCACTTCACCGCACCCTCGAGTCCTCGCATGAAAAAACGCTGGGCGAACGCGAAAATGATCATTACCGGAATCATCATGATCATCGCGCCAGCCGCAATATTGAACGGGTCATGGTTGAGTTGGCTTTTGAGTTGCAACATTGCGACACTTAAGGGTTGAAGCTCGGGATTGAAAATAAGGGCAATTGATGGCCAGAAATACGAATTCCAGGTGTTCACCAGCGTAAAAATACCCAGTGCGGTCAGGCTCGGAATGGACAGCGGAATCATGACCCGAAATAAGATTTGCAACTCGGTTGCGCCGTCCATCCGGGCAGCCTCGAGCAAGGCATCTGGAACGCTCATGTAGGCTTGGCGCATCAAAAAAATCCCGAAGGCGGTGGCAATAATCGGGATCACCACGCCCCAGTACGTGCCGAGCAATCCAATGCGGTTGAGGGTGATGACATTCACGATAAAACTGGTCTCACTGGGCAAAACGAGTGTGGAGAGGATGGCGGTAAAAATAAAGTTGCGACCAGGAAACTCGAGTTTTGACAGCGGGTAGGCTGCCAGTGCCGAAATCAGCAGTGTGCCGATTACACTTAGACCAGAAATCACGATTGAATTCCAAAGGTATTTGCTCAGGCTAAAATCCCTGAAGACCGCAAAAAAATTGTTGAGCGTGATGACTTTGGGAAACAAACTTGCTGGGAAATCGTAAATGCTCACGCCGCTGGTCACGGTTTTGTCGGTCAGCGAGATTGCCAGCGTCCACAAAAACGGAAACAAGGCGAACAGGGCAATCAAAATCAGTCCCAAGTACGTCAGAAAACTCGAGATTCCGCGTGTGGTGTTCACTCGAGGGCGGGTCATGCTTTGCCCTTTTTGTCAGGAGCTTCCTGGGTCAATTTAAAATTGAGGTAGCTCAGGAAAAACCCGACAATCGCAATCAGTAAACCCGCCGCGCTCGCCGTACCAAAATCAAATTTGCTGCCAAAAGCTTTGCTGTAAACGTACATCAACGACGTATAAGTGCTGTTTAAGGGTCCACCATTTGTAAAAACAATGATTTCCTCGAGCACCCGAATCGCTGCCAGCGTCGAAAGCAAGCTGCACAACAAAATGGTCGGACGCATTAAGGGCACGGTAATGCGCCAAAAGGTTTGGCTTGGCGTTGCGCCGTCAAGCCGTGCCGCCTCCTCGAGTTCGAGTGGAATTGCTTGCAAGCCGCCCAGGTACAAAACCATGTAATACCCAAAACCGCGCCAGAACGTGACCAGCATGATCGCCCAAATGGCAGTGTCAGGGTTGTTCAGCCAACCGAAGGCGTCAAACTCGAGCTTGCCACCGAAAATACCAGCGACGGCGTTCAAGACGCCCACAATAAATTTTAAGCCCCAGTTTAAAACGCCGTCCTTGGAATACACCCAGTCCCACATCACCGACGCCAGCGAGATGCTGGTGATGACTGGCACGTAATAGGCGGCACGAAAAAAAGTAATGGCTGGAAGTTTTCTGTTGACCAGCGTCGCCACCCCAAGACTGGCAAGTTGCAGCACGGGCACGACCAGTAAGTATTTGAGGGAATTCCAGATGCCAGTCCGAAACAGTTCGTCGGCAAACACGGTTTTGAAATTATCAAACCCGACAAAATTGGCGGGAATCTCGCCCGAAAGGTTTTTTTGGCTGTAATCGGTAAAGCCAAGCCAAGAGCCGTAGATCACGGGATAAAACGTAAACAGTGCCATCAAAATTAAGGCGGGTGCGAGAAACGCGTAAGCCAAAAAAATAGTGTTTGATTTTCGCATCTCCCTCCTCCAAGTCTTTCAAAATTGAATCTTGAGTTTTGTTGATCTGATCAAAATTGACAACTCGAGATGAACAGAGGCGGGAAATCCCCGCCTCCAGTCTGCGTAATCTAAGATTGCTTACTTTGCGTTGGCGTTCCAGAAGGCAACGGCGTCATTCAGGGCTTTTTGAGCGCTTTTTTTGCCCAAAAATGCGGCTTCAATGTTGTCGTTGAAGTTCTTGTAAATGTCGTCGGTGTTCTTTGGTGACTTCCAACCTGGCGTGATAAAGCGTCCCGCGCCTGACACCAAGCTGGTGGCGACATCGAGGGCGTCGTTCGGGTTGGCGGCTTTGAGGTCTGGGTCTTTTTCTGCGCCTTTGGTGGTTGGTACAATGCCTGCGAGTTTCGAGAATTTAACTTGGCTGGCGTTGTTGGTCATGAACATGGCGAACAATGCGGCTTCTTTCTGATTCTTGCTGGCTTTTGGAATGACCAGGCTCATGCTACCGCCCGTTTGCACGCCTGCCGAACCCAAGGGTGCCTCGACGACTTTGGTTTTGGCGTAAATGTCTTTGTTGGCGTCCTTGACTCGAGTCAGTGCCTGTGCGCCGCCGATGATAAAGGCGCTCTTGCCTTGGCTGTA
>JAYTKL010000154.1:0-1544 GCA_043730305.1 Deinococcales bacterium
ATGCTCTGGGCGAACACTTGGCACAATGTCGGGTTCGTCTGCGGCAAGGTTTTCTGGTTCGCGCAGGTCGTGTTCTGGTTGGATTAGGCTGTTTGACTCGAGCGTTTCAGCTTGAGTGGCGACAGATGGCTGCTCGAGGGTTGGCGTATTCAGTGGCACTGGTTCAACAGGGACTTGCGCCTCACCAATCTGGACGGTTTCTGGGGCTTTGCCAACGGCAATGATTTTGACGCCCTCATCAATTGGAGAGGGATCAAAAGTTTGGATTGGTTCGAGCTTTAAAGGCTCTGGAAATTGACTGCTTGGTGTCTCGAGCATTTCTGGCACAACTAGCAGCGTGTTCTCGAGTTTTTCAGATTTGATTGCAGAATCGCCTGGTTGATCCAAATGAACCGTTTTGACTTCGGGCTTCAGGGTTTTCTTGCCGATCACCTGTTCGAGCGCAATCACAAGCTCGAGCGCGGTGGGGCGTTCTTGAGGTTTGGGATTGAGGCAGTGCCCGATCAGGCGTCCCATCTCGCCGTCAAGTAACTTGCGCGGGTCGCCTTTGCCAAAAGCCTGCATGGTTCGCGCCCAAGCGAACACGTCGGCGGCAACCGTACCCTGACCTTCGGGCGGGGTGAAATCGGCTTGGGTGTTTAACCAGTTCAAACCCCAACCCTCGAGCAGCAAATGGTCGCCCTGCACAAAAAAGTGGCTTGGGTTAAAATCGCCGTGTACCAAACCGCCAGCGTGCGCGTCGGACAAGGCTTTGGCGCTGACACGGGTCAACCACTCGAGCCGCACTTGTGAGAGTCCCAGGCGCAATGGCAAGTAACCAGGGGCGCTCGAGACGACCACAAAACCTGTTTGGTCCTGCATTCCAGTCTCAAGCACCACTGGAATGCTCTCACTGATGACATCTGCAATGCTGGGTGGTTGTCCAGGCAGGGTGTAGACGATCACGGGCATTCCGGTCACGACATCCACACCAGCAAAAGTCTGGATGCTTTCGGCAACAGCCGTACCCGCACCAATTGCCGTACCACTCGAGGATGATCGAAGTGGACGCGTGGCAGCGTACTGCGAGAACGTCTGCATTAAAACTTCACCACCCTGGAGTCCATATCACAACACTATAAGGGTTAAAGCGTGAGAGGTGGAATCTCGAGCAGCGAGGCTTGGGATTTTGCTGACAAAGTATCAAAATTTGGCTCGAGTTGCCCTAAATCATTGGATTACAAAACTGCCTGTGTAAGGCATCTCGAGGCTGAGCAACCCTGAACTTTCGGCAGCACTGGTGCTGATTGTAAATTCGATGCTGCTGCCCGAAGCAAAAGTGCTGCTTGGGGTTTGAAAGTTACTGTTTGCGCAAACGGAAATACGTGCGACTGATGATGTTGTTGTTCTCGTCACGTTCGATGCTCGAGCCTTCGATCAGGGTTGGTGTGATTTGTTTGATGCTACCGTTTGAACTTTGAACAGTATATTCAGGCAACCAATACTCATATTTAAACTTCGGCACGTTGTATTCGTAAGTTGCTAGAAATTGATTGTTATTGCAG
>JAYTKL010000155.1:0-10060 GCA_043730305.1 Deinococcales bacterium
GGCAGCATCATCAACATTCTGGCAACAGGTGGCAAAACGCCTGCCGCCAGTTCAATGCCTTCAAGCGTCTCTCGAGCGGCGGGAATGGCGCTGATGAAAGCCATGAGCAAGGATTTGGGTAAGGACAACATTCGCGTCAATGGCGTTTTGATTGGCTTTGTCGAGTCCGACCAATGGAATCGTCGTGCGGCGGCAACGGGGCAGACGCTCGAGCAGGTCTACGCGGGTTTGACGCCGACCATTCCGCTCGGGCGGGTGGCAAAGGCGGAAGAATTCGCAGATTTGATTGCGTTTTTGGTCAGTTCCAGGGCAGCGTTTGTCTCTGGTTGCGCGATCAATTTTGATGGTGGCATGTCCGCCGCAGTTTGAGTTTTTCGCGGTAAGCTCGAGGCATGATGATTTCTCGAGTCTTGGTGCTGGCGGTGGCGTTGGTTGGTGTTGTGTTCGCGCAAACGAGCGCCGACTGGAAACCAGCTTGCAATCTGGTGTTGAAGTTCACGCCCCAAGATTTTCCTGCCGAGTATGCCAAACATTCAGACCTTGGTGATTCTGAAGCGGGTCAAGATCAGGCGGCGAGCGTCTGGGCGGATTGCAAGAACGCGCAGAACATTTTGAGCCTGAAAAACTTTCCGAAACTCAAAGCGCGTTTGATTCAACTTCGCAAGCTCGAGTGGGATTTTATTCTTGCCGAATCTGATTTGGCGTCGCAAACTTCGGGCGGTGGCACAATGTTTGCGCACATGCCGGCGCGGTTTGCGACCAGCATCGAATTGCACCTCGAGAAATTAATCAAATTGACCACGACCAAAGCTGGGGCTGTGACCTCGAGCAAGATTCAAACCGAGTACAAGAAAGCCAGCGCCGCGTTGGCAACACGCTTTAAACGTGTCAACAATCCCAGCAAAGCGACGCTCGAGTACACCAACAAAAAAGCTTGGATGGAAACCGTCAAAACCTACGAGAAAGCCTTTGCTGGCATCAAACCAATTTTGGGTAACAAAGTCGATGCTGCCAGCCTCGAGATTATCGGGTTTTTGGCGCAAGGCTTGTTTGCTGATACGATATGAAGCAGTTAAGTATCCCCAGATTTTGTGGGAAGGGTAGCGTTTAGAACACATTATTTCAATTTCTCGAGAAATCAATAAAACTCCCTTCTCTCCTAGGAGAGAAGCGCTGCAAGCCCGAAGGTGCTGCTTTAAGCAGCAAGACGGGTTGGGGATGAGAGGGTGGGAGCAGTTGCTGCCTTTGGGTCGATTACCCCGTGCCTTTGTCCTCGTTGCGTTCAACGCTGTCAAGGTAAGTGGTCAGTAACGCCCTAAATTGCGAGAGGAACATGGATTTCTCGCTGCGCACGCGTTCAATGTCAAGGCGAATGTCTCGAGCTTTGGACAGCGCCTCACGGTACAAATGCTCTTTGGCACTTTCGGCTTCGGCGAGCATGGCGGCAGAACGGGTTTCGGCGTCTTTGAGGGTGATGGTCGCATCGCGTTCGGCGTTTTGTTTCATTTCATTGCCGATGCGTTCGGCGCTGACCACCACGCGGCGTAGGCTTTCCTCGCCTTGGCGCAATTCGTTGATCTGATTCTCGAGTTGCAACAGTCGCTCTTGCATTCCTCGGTTTTGGCGTTCCATCTCCTCAAAGTCGTCGGCGACACCTGCCAGAAATTCTTTGACTTCGCGTTTGCTGTAACCGCCCATTTGGTTGACAAATTCTTTGTGGCGTACATCCAGGGGCGTATATTTCATGGGTTTGCCTCGTACAAAGCACGTCCGATACGAAGCATGGTTGCTCCTTGTACTATGGCAATCACAAAATCATCACTCATTCCCATGGATAGTTCCTCGAGTCCCAGGGTATCACGCATCAAGCGCAAGTCACGAAAAACGGTTCGCACGATTTCTTCTGCGCCAATCGGGGCGACGGTCATCAAGCCGCGCACGTTCAGGTTTAATTCTCGAGCCACTTTAAGCACACCTGCGACATCTTCGGGCATCAAACCGTGTTTTTGCGGTTCTCTGGCAATGTTGACCTCCAAAAGCACTGGCGGCACAACCCCCCAACCCTCACCGCGTTTTGCTAGCTCCTCGAGAATTCTGGTGTTGTCCACGCCGTGCAAGAGTTTGAAATCTTTGCAGAATTTGACTTTGTTGGTTTGCAACTGCCCGAGCATATGAAATTCGGCGTTTGGTAATGCCTCGAGTTTGGGTAGCGCTTCCTGCACGCGGTTTTCACCGAGCGCAAAATTGCCGTGCTCGAGAATGAACTGCCTTATTTCCGAAACGGTTTTGGTTTTGGTCACGGCAATCAATTGCACGTCCCTGGGGTCGCGTCCAACTCGAGCGCAGGTGGTTTGAATTTTTTGAAGAATGTCAGGCAGCATGAAGTTACAGGTTAACGGGTAAAGGTGACACTGAACAGTAAGCAAACTCGAGCTTTCAGGGAATCCGTAATCTAAAGATGTGGCACAAAGGAAAGAACCTCGAGCCACACGTGTATAGCCCTTAAGCTCCCTTCTTTCCGAGGAGAGAAGGCGACCTCGCCCGCTAGGTGCACGTTTGGGGTCAAGAAGGTTGGGGATGAGAGGGAACAAAGACAATCGCTGCTTTTGGTGTCTGAGCGCTAAAAACTTGTTTTTGCAGCCCTACCCCATTCTCGAGAGAATGCTTTTGACCAGTTTCCTAAAATTTGGTGCAGTTTTTTGGGCTTGTTCGATCACGGCTTGTTCGTTGGTCCCAGAGTGGTCTTCACGGTCTGCCACCGCCATGTCGGTCACGCTGGACAAGCCCAACACCCGCATTCCCAAATAAAGTGCTTGAATAATCTCGAGCACGGTGCTCATGCCGACGGCGTCCGCGCCCCACTGGCGGTACATGCGCAATTCGGCTTTGGGGGCGTACATGGGTCCGGTGATGCCCAGGTACACGCCTTCACGCAGTTGCAGGTCGCAGGCTCGAGCGGCTTCACGCGCGATTCTGGCAAGGTCTTTGTCGTAACCACCCATCAGCGGCAAGAACCTTGGTCCGATGCTGGCGTCGTTTGGTCCCAGAAGCGGGTTTGTGCCTGTAAAGTTAATAAAATCGTTTTGCAGCATGATGTCGCCGGCTTCCCAGGCGGGGTTTAAACCGCCGCAGGCATTGGAGACAAACAAGGTTTTCGCGCCCAAGCCATGTGCCAGCGAGACGGGCAGCACGACCTCTTTGGCGTTGTAGCCTTCGTACAAGTGTACCCGTCCCTGAAAGGCGATCACGCGCTTATCCTCGAGCATTCCAAGCACGGCTTTTCCGGCGTGACCTGGTGCGGTGGACACTGGGAAACCTGGCAGGTCGGCGTAAGAGATCACCGCTCCAGTGTGGCTGTCGATATCTTCGGCGAGCGGTCCCAAACCCGATCCCAAAATGATGGCAATTTCGGGTTGAAAGTCTGTGATGGCTCGAGCCGCCGCTAAACTCGAGGTAATTCTGGTGGTTATTTCACTCATGCCTCACATCTTAGCCCAGCCGCGCGGGGTTTGGTGTCAGCAAAAATCACTTTGATGCGATCAAACCAGTTAAGATCAAGTTGCAAAACCTCGAGCAGCACAGGGTTAAGGGTTGCTCAAATCTCAAATCAGGGTTCTCACGGGTGCTTCACCGCTCCAATACGTGAATGGGTGACACTTCTGAGAGGAATTCCGGTGGATCAATTTTGATTTTAAAAGTTCAAACCTGTGAATGGAAACTTGGAAACATCACAGCTAAAGACTTGATGAATCGAACGGGTTTCACAAAATGTTTATGATCTCAGTAATTTATGGTTTTATAGCAATACCCGCTCGGGGACGCTCGAGCAACGCGAAACACAAATTTTTTGTGGCGCGACACGTTGGAGGATGTCAATCAATGCCTAAAGTCCGTCATATCGCTGTTCTATTGTTGTGCTGGTTCGGGTTGACCTCGAGTCTTAATACGGCATTCGCTCAAACCCAACCCGCGCCCACAGGGTCAATCGATGAAATCATCGTGACTGGTACGGATGACGACACGATCAAAGGTCTGGTCAAAGTCACCATTGACATTTCTGTGGGTGATCCAGTCGAGAACGTCAAAGCCGAAGACATTCAGAATCAATTGCTGGCGCTCGGGTTCTTTAAAACGGTGAAAGTCACACTCGAGGTTCGGGATTCTCGCAATGTGGTGGTGATTGCCGTCGAATCCAACCCTGTGATTGGCGAGGTGATCTTTACCGGCAATGCGATTGTGCCAAGTAATCAACTGATCGAATTCTTGGATAAAAACTTTAACATTGGCGTCGGCGTGACCGTCAACGAAAGCAAGCTCAAAGAAGCCGCCGCCGCCGTGGCACAAGCGTACAGGCAAGTGCTGCCGTTCGAGCCTGAAGTGAAGATCGAGCTTGGCGCGATCAAAGACGGCAAACAAACCGTGACTTTTAACGTCACCGAATCTGCCAGCATCAAGTCGGTTGAGGTGGTCGGTGCAACCTTAGTCCCAGAAGCCGACATCAAGGCGTTGTACAAGTCAATGGTTGACGGTGGCGCGTTCAAAGCCGATGTCTATCAAAGTGCTGCTCAAGCCGTCCGAGCCAAATACATTGCTTTGGGTTATCGTTACAGCGGTCCCAGTTTTGAACTGAGCAAACTTGTGGACGGTGTTTTAACCATTCGGATTATCGAGTACAAGATTGCCGCCGTTGATGCCACCGCGCTCGGCGTGAATCCAGACGAACTCAGCCTCAAAACGGGTGATTTTTTCAATTACGACACGCTTTTAAAAGAAGTTGGGCGTCTCGCCAAAGGTCGTGACAAGCAAATTGGGGTCAAGATCGAACCCGCCGGCGAGGACACCCTGATCGTGACCCTGACGCTCGAGGATGCGGCGGCGGGTCCAATCACCAGTATCAACATTCAAGGCAATACGGCTGTCCCGAGCAGCGTTTTGCTGGCGCGGTTCAAGCAAAAAGTTGGGGACACTTACAACCCCAAACTTGCCGAAGAGGATTTTACGGCGATCAATGACGCGTACCAGGAGGCGGGTTACGGCATTGTTCCAGAACCCAAATTTGGTTTCAGTGACGGTATTTATACCCTCATCATTCAGGAACAAAAACTGATTGGTTACGAGATCAACTGGCGTGGCTACCACCGCACCGACGACCGTGTGATCACCCGCGAGTTGCCCAAAGCGGGCGGTTTGTTCAACATCACCGCCTTGCGTGCCAGTTTCGGGCGCATTCAACAACTGGGTTTGCTTAAAGATTTGCAGGTGGGCGTGAAAATTCCTGACCCCAGCAAACCCTACGAGATCATCTTGACCTTGGGACTCGAGGAAGGCTCTTCGGGCAACATTGTGCCTGGTATTACCTACAGCACCTTGGACGGTTTTGCTGGGCAACTCAGCGTCACCGAGCAAAACTTGTGGGGTCAGAATCACCGTATCAACTTGGGCATTCAAGGTGGTCCAAACAATGCGGGTCAAAGCTTCTCGGGTGGTTTGTCCTACACTATCCCGTGGCTCGACATTGACTTTCTGGACTTCCGCGAGACACGTACCGAGGTGACATTCAGCATTTCGACCAGTGTCAGCGCCGGAAATCCGATTACAAAATATCCTGTTGCCGATAAGGATAAAAATTCCCCACGATTGTTTTCAGCACGTTCCACAGGGTTTGGTTTTAGTGTTTCAAGACCAATTGGCGAGAATTTTAGTGTTCGGGTAAGTTTTGATTTCAGTTACCAATCCAATTACCTCGAGACTGATAACACCAAGATGCTGAATGCAACCAATCCAAGTTCACCTCCATACCAACCTGATCAAACTTGTGATCGGGTGGCAGACCCGAATTGTGTTGATCCTGCTGTTGCAGCTTTAAAAACCTATGAACCTGATAACCTCACTGTGTTTACCCAAGTTGCAGGGCAGTTCAGCACTAAAAACCGTCAAGATTTCCCAACTCAGGGTGTTCTTGTGACTGGCGCTGTGGGTTATGGTTTTGGTACGGAAGGCATAGGCTCGAGCAGCGAAAAACCACTTTCGTGGGCGCAAACCACGGTTGGTTTCCGCACCTACTTGGGTTTTGGTTGGGATCAAAACGGAAATTTTGATATTGGTGATGATCGCAAGTTTGCCCTGGCATTCAGGTTTAACACTGGTTTCATTGCTGGTGATGCTCCCACCACTCGTTTGTTCCGCATTGGTGGCAGTTCTCAACTCGAGGATTACACCTTACGCGGTTACGATTTTAACGATTTGCGCGGGCAGTTGTTTTACACGGGTTCGCTCGAGCTTCGTTACGATTTCGGTTTGCAAACATCGTTCACTTACGGTTTGTTGGGCATTGCCTTTTTGGACTTTGGTAATGCCTGGGGCGGCGGTCCTGGTGTAGAAGTTCGCGCTTCACGAAATGGTGTTGCCATTTCGGAAGGTTTGCAGTTTGGTTTCGGTCTGGGCGTTCAGATCAATCTGGGCTTTGGTTCGTTCCAATTGCCTGCGATTCGACTTGATTATGCGTTCAGTCCTTGGAATCCAGGTGGCAAGTTTCACTTCAGGTTGGGCTTTCCGTTCTGAGCAAATAGCATATAGTAAATAGCAATTGGCATCTCGAGACTCAACCTCGAGATGCTTTTTTGTTATCCACAGGTTATCCACAACCCTTGTCCACAGCTTATCCACAGGCAAAAAGGACAACTCGAGTTAAATCTTGAACAGGTTACGCAGCGTCTCGAGAATTAAAACAAAACCTGCCAGGAACATTAAAACGCTCGAGAAGTACAGCGCGACTTTGTAGGTTTTGGGTGTTAAAAAGCGTTTGCCGCTCGAGATTAAAAAAGCCAGAGCGATTTTCATGCCGATCAGCAGGCTAAAAAACCCCAGTAAAAACCCGATGGCGTGTATTGCGCCTAGTTGGTAGGCGTTGTGCAGGGTCGGAGCGCCAATGCCAAGCCAGAACAACCACGGGTGCGGACTGAGAACATTGACCAATGCGCCGCGCAAAAAATCTTGGGATTGTTTGACAGGCTCGGGTTGCTCGAGGCTAGCGTGCTTTGCGGCTTTGATGCCTTCAATGCCAAGGTAAATCACGAACGCGCCACCAAACAAACCCAACAGGGCGGCAAAACTGGCGGGCAGGGCATTGATTAACAACAAGCACAAGGCAATGATTGGTGCGTCGGTTAAAAGTGGTGAGAGTGCCACGCGAACGCCCGCCCAAAAGCCGCGCTCGAGGCTGGTGCGCATGACCAGACTGAGCAGCGGTCCTGGACTGATGCCGGCTGCCAAACCCAAACTGAAACCCAACAGTTCGGGCGGCATTAAAAGTTGGAAGTGTTTTTATCGGTGTTGTTGCCGCTAGAGTCGTCCCATTCTTCAAAAACGTTGGCAGCGTTTGCGGCTTTGGGCGGGGTTGGCACAAATCCAGACTCGTCAAATTCGGCTTTGATGATGCCCGTTGGGTTTTGGGCGACCATTTTTTCAGTCTCAGGTGTGATTGTGGTGTTTGCCGATGCTCGCGGTGTGCGATCGGCGCTGGCATCGGCAAGGCTGCCGGTAAAAGCCGAATCGGTGAACGATTTTGGCGCGTCGGGTTTATTTAACATTTCGCGCACCAGTTGACGAAATTGCTCGTTGACAATGGGTTTGCTGACAAACGCATCGGCTTTGGCAAGGTTCGCCGCATCGTGCGTGCGTTCATCCATGCTGGCGGTCATGACGATCACTCGGGTGTCACGGAAGCGTTTGATGCGTTTGATCCTCGAGCAGATGTCCAAACCGTCCACGTGCGGAATGGTGACATCCAAAATCACCAAGTTTGGGGTGTCCCACTGCAAATGCTCTAAAGCCTCCTTGCCGTCACCGACAATGGTCAGGCGGTAATCTCGCCCGAGCAGTGCCTCGAGCACACTTTGCAATGAGGTGTCATCCTCAACGATCAGCACAGTTGGACGTGGGTCAGCAGTCATCTTCGGATAACTATACCGCGTTCACTCACGACAGTGCGTGCAAAATGACCGTTTTTTAAGGTTACGCTCAGGACTTCGTAAAAAATGGCGCGTTATGATCTCGGCATGAAATCTGCGTCAACCCTGCTCGAGCCAATTTTTGTCAAACTCGAGCGCCTGTTTGGTTGGAATCGCAATTATTTGTACGGTGTGCTTAACGGTTGGTTTGTTTCGATGGGCGACGGTTTTTTCAATCAATCGATTGTCCTCTCGAGTTTTGCCGCGACTTTGGGTGCAAGCAACAGCGTGATTGGGGCGCTGCCCGCCATTACCGTGGGCGGCTGGTTGTTGCCGCAATTGCTGGTTGCCAGCAAGATCAGACATTTGCCGCGCAAGATCGTGGTCTATCAAAAAACGGCGCTCGCTCGGACTGCCAGCATGATTTTTATTGTGCTCTCGAGCGCGGTTTTTGCGGGCAACCACACCTTGTTGCTGGTGATGTTTTTGCTGGGTTTGTTGATTAACGCCCTGGCGTCCGGCGTCGGTGGGCTGCCTTGGTTTGAGGTTGCTGCCAAAACCATTCCCGCCGCAGACCGCTCAAGATTTTTCGGGATTCGCAACCTCTGGGGCGGTCTGCTGGCGTTGTTGGCAGGGTTTTTGGTCAAAGCCATTCTTGCCTCGAGTTTGGTTTTTCCGTTCGATTACACCCTTATTTTTGCTTTGGGCGCACTGGTTTTTACTTTTGGTTGGAATGTTTACGGTTTGACCGACGAGCCGCCAGACCCGCCGCAGAACCCTTCAAGGTTCAGGGATGAGATCAAAGCCATTCCGAGCACGGTCATGTCCGACCCTGGCTTTAAGGCTTACGTCATGTACCGCGTTGCGACGGCGCTCGCCACCCTTGCCGATCCGTTCTTTACCGTGTATGCCTTGCGGGTGATTGGTCTGCCAAAAGTCAGCATCGGTAATTTTTTGATTGTCGTGGGCATCGTCGCGCCGTTTTCCAATTGGGTTTGGTCGGTGGTGGCAAGCAATTTTGGCTCGAGGCGAATCATTCGTTATGCGCTTGGGTTTTCAATCGCGGCACTGCTGACCGCGCTGTTGATGCCCAAGGGCGCGGGCAACTGGTATGCGCTGGTGTTCGTGCTGTCTGGCGTGGCACAGGCGGGACTCAATCTGGGAAATGCCAATCATATTCTGGGTGTTGCCAGAGCCGAAGCCAGGGGGCGTTACATTGGTACGGTCAACACTTTGGTTGGCATTGCAGTGTTTATGCCGGTGCTTGGTGGAAAACTGGCGGACATTTTCAATTACCAGGTTGTGTTTGTAATCGGGGCGCTGGCGTACCTGGGAGCCTGGTTTTTGGCGGGCAAGCTGCGCCGCGATCTTTAAAGGCGACAAGCTCGAGTTAGGGTTTTGGTTTTTGAACCGTGCCTCGAGTTGCGCTGCGACCTTGTGGTTCGACAATACTTTAAGAATTCTAAGTCTAAATTGGAAATTGTCGTGCTAGTCTCTGAAATGTGAATCACACGAGCCGATTTTTACTTGCCGTTCTGAGTTCCGTGACCCTCTTGGTGGCTTGCAACACCACCCCCACACCGCTTGCCCAACCCAAAATTCTTGGCACGCTCGAGGTCAATTTCGGCAGCGACCGATCACGCAACAGCGCTCGGTTTTTTCCAGCCACCAGAACCTTGACCCCAAAACCAGACTCGAGCGTCAGCGTCACGCCCAAAAGCTTTGTGGTGCTCGATGACCTTGGGGTGACGCCCACACAACGCACCCTGACGGCGGTCTACAACATCGCCAACAATTCTGGGGCTAGCCTTTCAAACCTCAGTTTGGTGGCATACGCCAAAACGGGCAATGTCAACGCCAGCGCTTTAAAAAGCATCAACACCTTTGGCGGTGCTCCCAGCAACGACGATGTGAACGGCGTCAAACCCGCCCAAGGCACAAACGGCAGCGATCTGGTCAGCGAATTTCACTCGGATTTGCAAGTTTACACGCCCGCCGAAAGCGCCGCTTTAACCAGCAGTGCTTTAACTGCCAGCATCCTCAATGCTGGCGAGTACGCCCTCGAGTACGGTTTTGTCGCCAGGGCAAATGCCAGCAGTCACAGCCGCACC
>JAYTKL010000156.1:0-4109 GCA_043730305.1 Deinococcales bacterium
TATTGCAAGCTGGCAACCACGGCTTTGGCGCGACGTTCGACTTGCAGCGCACGGCGCACGTTTTGCTGGCGCAATTCGGCAATGGCTTTTAACTCCTCGACTGTCAGCACAATTTCGTTCTTGTACTGCAAAACGCGCTTACCGATCTTGTCAGACAACTCCTTTAACTTGTCGCGTTCGCCCGCCAGCTTGGCACGCAAGCCCTCGATTTCGTTTCGGAGCGCCTCGGCATCTTTGCCGTTGATGATCACGGATTGTTCCGCACTCGAGTCAGCAATTTTCAAGCCAATTTCTTTTAAGCCCAGCCCCTCAGCCCGCAGCATTTTAACCATCTCGAGCGCATCAAAAGCGTCCAAGTCGTAGACTTTTTTGCCTTCACGGTCAAGCGCAGTCAACAAACCCTCTTTTTCGTAATTGCGCAAGGTGCTGCTCGAGATTCCAGTCAATTCTGCCAGGCGCGTCTGGGTCACGCCCGCGATCAATTCGGTTTTTAAGTTTGAATCCATAAGCTCGAGTTTACCTTGTCAAGTCCTGCAAGTCCAAGGTTTGAGTTTGGCAACCAACACCAAAAACGTAGCGAAAAGAACGTCTGAAGCCAGAACCTTGCTTTACAATCCGTCCCATGAGTCAGACCTCGAGACCAGCCGCCGCCACCGTCAAAGAAGCCATCGAAAGCCGTCGCAGCGTGCGCCAATTTGAGCAAGTCCCAATGCCTGAAGCCGATTTGCTCGAGATTCTGCGCCTGACCAGCCTCGCCCAGAGTGCCTTCAACATGCAGCCCTGGCGTTTTGTGGTCGTGACCAACAAAGATGTGAAAGCCAAGCTCGAGCTTGCCGCCAACGGTCAGAAACAGGTTGGCAGTGCGCCAGTGGTGATTGCCGTGGTTGCGGACGGCGCAGAATTTCATCAGCCCCTCGAGTTGCTGGCACGCCCCGAAGTGCTGGCTGACGTTGAGAAATTTGACAAGTACAAGGCGATGGTTGACCGTGCCTACAGCTCCAAACCCCTGGAGGCGAACACCGAATTTGCCGCCCGCATGAGTTATATTGCCATCGGGTATTTGACCCTGGCGGCAAGGGGTTTGGGCTACGACACCAGTGTCATGCTGGGTTTCAAGCCAAATGAGGTCAAGGCGCTGCTCGAGATTCCAGAACACGCGCAAATCACGGCTTTGATTGCCCTTGGACGCGGCACAGAAGAGGGTTTGGCGCACCACCGTTTGCCGCTCGAGGTGTTGACGCGTTTCGTGCGTTGATCGGCTCAACTCGAGGGTTGCTTTTCTGGTCTGAGTTCCAACACAACCGTGTAACCCTCGGGTAATTTGGGCATGTTCGGAGTTCCAGGCAACGGGCTTAACTCGAGCATTTTGATGCTGATGCCCGCCAAGTTGACCGTATCTGAACCCACGCTTTGATTGGTGTGCAACTCGAGGGTCTGAGTTTGTCCAGTGCTTAAATCTGTCAGTTTAAAACTGGCAACGCCGTCGCCTTCCCAAATACAAACTGCATCAATCGGGCATCTCGAGTCGGTCACGCTTTCAAAACGCACTTCAAGGTTTGCCGCCTCGAGCCTGCGGGTTTCGTGCCATTTCAGGCTGACGGTTGCAGGCAGTGGCAGAGTCGTTTGGCAGGCAGCCAAAAACATCAGGCAGGCTGACACTGTAAATTTTTGACTCAAATTCATGGCTCGAGCTTAGTCCCACGACAGATTTTTTCCATGAGACACGTTTAAAACCTGGGCTGGCACAGCCTCATTTGAAGACTGGTTTTTGAATCCATTGATGTACCGACCATGACACGCCCATCAAATGAGATGGATTATATTAAAGTCCATGACTGATCTTGCCAGCCGCGCACGCCTTCTTCTCGAGCTTCACCGCACACCGCAAATTCTGACCCTAACCAACGTTTGGGATGTCATCTCGGCACAGGTTGTTGCCGCCACGCCAGGCACGACGGCGCTCGCCACAGCCAGCCATTCGATTGCCGCCACGTTCGGCTATAAGGACGGCGAGAACATTCCACTCGAGCTTCATTTGGACATGGTTCGGCGCATCGTCGCGGCAGTCAATCTGCCCGTCAGCATGGACTTTGAAGCTGGTTACGGCAACCCTGGCGAAACGGCACGAAAAGCCATTGCCGCCGGTGTGGTTGGCGGCAACCTCGAGGATCAAATGAAACCGCTCGAGCAGGCAGTCGAGGCGGTCAAGGACGTGCTGGCGGCAGGGCGCGAGGCTGACATCGATTTTGTGCTCAATGCCCGCACCGATGCGCTCTTACGTGCTGACGCAAGCACCCCGCGCAGCCAAACGTTGGACGAGGCAATTCGTCGCGGACGCGCCTTTCTCGAGGCTGGCGCTCCTGTCGTGTTCGTGCCAGGATTGGTGGCGAGGGACGAGATCAAATTGCTGGTCGAGGCGTTCGGACAACAGAAATTGACCGTCATCAGCGTGCCGGGTGTCAGTCTGCCCGCCCGAGAACTCGAGGCGTTGGGTGTGGCTCGAGTTTCGAGTGGACCGTTCACGCAACGGGTGGCACTGACTGCGCTGCAAGACGCGGCAGCCGCCATGAACGCTGGCGGAGAGCTGCCAAAGGGAACGCGGGCTTTGAACTGAAGTAAGCCTCAACTTTGACTGCTCGGGCTGTTCCAGACGCCACCAACCCCAAGCCAAGCATTCACAAAATCTTCGGGTGGGCTGCACTCGAGCTTGATGAGTTCGTTCGTGATCGGATGGTGAATCTCGAGCCGCCAAGCATGAAGCGCCTGACGGTCAATCAAACTCGAGGTTTTACCGTAAACCGTGTCGCCCAGCACTGGAGTCTTGATGTGTTGCAAATGCACCCGAATTTGATGGGTGCGCCCAGTGTAAATCTGGCTTTGCACCAGTGCATGGCTTGGTTTCTCGAGCGGTGCGGTTCGCAGCACCAGAAAATCCGTGCGGGCATCTCGGGCATTCGTGCCGCCGACACTCATTTTGACCCGTGCCACGGGATGACGACCCACGGGCGCATCAACCCGAACCTGCTCGGACGGCACACCCACCGTAATTGCAAGGTAATACTTTTTGGTCGTGCGGTTCGCAAATGCGGCACTCAAACTCGCGTGGGCGGCTCGGGTTTTCGCCACGACCATCACGCCGCTGGTGTCCTGATCCAAACGGTGCACAATGCCTGGTCTATAACCCTCCGCGCCAAAATCCTCACCCTCGAGCGCCAACGGCACGCGCCCCAACAGCGCATTCACCAGCGTCCCTGAATACACGCCCGAGGCGGGATGCACCAACATGCCAGCAGGCTTGTCAATCGCAATAATATGCTCGTCCTCAAACAAGATCGTTAACGGAATGTTTTCGGGCAGCACATCGCTGGGCGCTTCTGGCACGGGTTGAATCTCGAGCGACTCGCCGCCCTTCAGGTAAAAGCTGCCCTTGATAACCGGTTTGCCGTTGACCAGCACCGCCCCAGATTGCACCCAGGTTTGCATTAAAGCTCGAGAAACACCAGCAATTTTGGCAGCCACCACATCGAGACGACCTATTTCGGCGGTTGCGCGGATCAATTCTAAACTCACCCGCGCATTCTGACCGATTTGCCGTCAAATCTCAAAGGGTTTTAAACAATGCTCGAGAGCCGTTTGATACCTTCGCTTAACTCTTCGGGTGTGACGGCACAAAATGGCAGGCGTAAAAAGCGTTCACCGTCGCTGGCAACAGGAAAAAACCCGCAACCATCGGTGAAGGTCAAATTCACGTCCTTCCCGCGTTCCATCAAACTGCTCACGCTCGAGCCTTCGGGCAGTGTGACCGACAAGAAAAAACCGCCGTCGGGTTTGATGAAACTGGCGTTTGGCAGGTGCGTCTCGAGTGCCGCAATAATCGCCTCGAGACGAGGACGGTAGAGGTTTCGCAAGCGTTCCAACTGAGGTTCGAGCAAGCCGCGCTGCAAGAATTCTGCCACGGTGGCTTGCCCCAAAAATGCGGCGGAAATGTAGGTGTCGTTGGCGGCTTTTGCCAGTTGCGCCAGTGGTTTGGCGGGACCCACCAAAGACCCGACCCGCACGCCAGGGCTGATTTGCTTGGTGTAACTCGACATTTGCATCACGCGCTCGGG
>JAYTKL010000157.1:0-5423 GCA_043730305.1 Deinococcales bacterium
GGTGGCGGTACGGGCAACCTCGATCAGTTCGGCAACCAAGGGGTTTTCAAACATGGCTTCGCCGTCGAGTTTGGCGGTCAAACCAGGGTTTTGTACCAAGAGTTTCGCCAGTTTGATCTCATCGCCGCCGCTCGAGCGTGACAACCCGCTCATTTGCATTCGGTCAATGTTTTGCCCTTTGGGACGGTTGGCGTTCAAAAACTGGTCAAGCATTTTTGGCTCGAGTTGCAATCGGTCTTCGACCAAGCGCCGCAGCTCGAGCGCGACAGGGTCAAAGACTTCTCGGGGGCGCAACGCGGGCAAAAGAGCTTGAAGTACGCCGCGTTTGCCGTCCAGGGTGTTGGCGTCAAATTTCTCGAGGGCAGCGTTCAAACGAAATTCAACCTCGGTCACGCCACTGTTCAAGGCTAGCTCGAGTTCAGTTTTGCCGCCTGCCAGCAGAATGTCGGCAGCATCTTTGCCACCCGGTGCAATCACGGCGCTGACCAGGAACATCCGCCCAATTTCTTGGTCGAGTCCCGCCAGCGTGGCGCGTTGTCCTGCCGCGTCGTTGTCAAACAGCAATTCGAGTTTGCGCACGCCCTGCCGCGCCAGCAAATGCGCGTGGTCTGGGGTCAATGCCGTACCAAGGCTGGCAACCGCGCCCGTCAAACCGTGCTGGTGCATGGCGATCACGTCCATGTAACCTTCAACGACCACCGCATTGCCTGTTTCTTGAATGTGTTTGCGGGCTAGCTCGAGACCGTACAACGTGTCGTGTTTTTTAAAAACTTCTGTCTCTGGCGAGTTTAAATATTTTGGTTTGGAATCATCGAGCACACGCCCACCAAAGGCAACGGTTCGCCCCAGGTAATCTTTGATTGGGAACATCACGCGCCCACGAAAACGGTCATAAATCCGCCCGGTGTCTTGGGCTTCCGCCAGCAATCCCGCCTCGAGCAACTCGCGCTCATTCAACCCTCGAGCTTTGGCGTACTTCAAAAGGTTGTCAAAACCGTTGGGGGCGTAACCCAAGCCAAACAGTTCGATGCTGGCGTCGGTCACACCGCGCCGTTGCAGATATGCCAATGCTTCGGAATTGGGCAGTTGAGATTTGAAATACTGGGCAGCAAATGTATTGACCTCAAACAAATCGCGTTTGCGTTTGTCTTGCACTCCAGATGTTGGCTCGAGCGCGACTCCTGCCTTTGAAGCCAGTTTCTCGAGGGCTTCGCGGAAGGTGATGCCTTCGACCAGTTGCACGAATTTGAAGACATCGCCGCCAGTTTTGGTCGAAAAGCAGTAGAACAGTTGCTTGGCGGTATCCACGTAAAAACTTGGGGTTTTTTCTTTGCTGAACGGCGAAAGTCCCTTGAACTTGTTTGCCCCCGACGGTTTCAACGCCACGTATTCCGCGACCACTTCGCGGATGTCTAATCGTTGGCGTATCTCTTCTTTCATCAGGAATAACCTCGTGATAGAGCATGGTTGTGCAGTCAAAAATCACTGCAAGTTCGACTCGAGTTCATGCTCAAGAAAAGTTATTCTATCCTGTTTCAAAATTGAACACATGAAGATGCCAAAGTCTAAACTCCAAGTCAATTTGACTCGAGAATGCTGCTCTGAACAATCTATTTTTTGAAGTTTGCGTGACTGGCGGGGTCAATATTGTTATTAAAAGAGGAGAGCCACAGTGGCTCTCCTCTTTCTCACTTGTGGCGAGATGTTCACCGGCTCGAGGCATCCCACACCCCGCGTTTGACGGCGGTTTCCTCGAGTTGACGCATGACCTCGTTGCCGTCGCGCCAGTGCAGGGCGTTTAAGTCGGCGATCGATTTTTTTAAAATTTTAGAACTCGCCTCAAGCAAGCGATTTTCGAGCGATTCGTCGCGCAAGTTAAAGAGCTTGCTGCCAATTGCCATTAGACGGCGAACTTTGGAATCGGAAAATAAATCCTCGTCGGTGATCGCACTGTGGTCGTATTCCTCGAGTCCGTCGTCAATATCGAGGTCTGAGGTTGTTGCGGTTCGAGTTTGGGGTACAACTGGTGTTTCAGGTTCAAGGTTTTGCGGTTTACGTTTGTTGGTCGGTGCGCCAAGTTGTGAAGCCGTGCCGACTGTGGCTCTGGCAGAGGCTGGAAGGCTCGAGATGGCACTCTGGGCGTTTTTGGGTGTTGTTGGTGCATCCACCACACGCGGCTCGAGATTGGCTTCAAGTTCGTCAAATTCTGTGGTGAATTGCGTCCCAAAACCCAGCATTCCCAGCGCTCGTCCGACGGCTCCAGTCGAAGCCTTTTCGATAAAGTCTGGAAAATGGGTTTTGTCCTCGCGTTTGTATGCTCGGGCAGATTTGACGACCGCCCCAAGTTTGTCATGAATGCTGACAATGGCAAGGCATACCGCATAGGTGTCCTCAAGTTTGACGATTTCTGTGTGAATCGTAAAGTTCTCTTCTTTCTCGTTCAGCCAGAGAAGTCGCGCCGCCACGGGTAGATAGTCTTTGTTTCCAAGTTTGATCAAATAGTCTCGAGGGTCAAATACTGGCATTTTATACCTCCTGGTCGCATCCTGGCGTGCATTGTCGGCTTGATATTGCGCATGTCAAATGGTCTTCTTGATGGCTGTGTCGCCGGGATTGTGGTGTCATGGGTCGATTCTCCTGTTCTGCTACAGACAGAATATCATACCTCATAGCCAAGCATTTGCAAAATCCGATTGAGGTCTTCAGGGCTGTGGTAATACATCTCGAGCTTGCCTTTGTTCTCCCCTACAATTCGTACTTTCGTTCCAGAGTAACGTGACAATTCCAACTCGAGTTGGCGATGAATTCGTGGTTTGGCAGCCATTGCCGCCGCACTTGCGCCTGTACCCGCAGCGATTTCAGTGCCTCGTTTCAGGGCTTCAGTCTGCCGAACGTTCAAGTCATTGCTCAAAACTTGCTCGAGCGCCCAGTCACGGTGTTCCTCTTGAATACCCAAAATGGCTCGGGCATGTCCCGCCGAAATCGTCCCCTCTTCAAGTGCTTGTTGAGCATTCTGGCTTAGGTTTAGCAAACGCAAAGAGTTGGTCACGGTACTTCGGGCTTTGCCAACTGCTTGGGCTGCCTCGTCTTGGGTAATACCAAATTCGAGCAGATTTTTGTAACCTCGAGCTTCCTCGAGCGGATTCAAATCCTCGCGTTGAAGATTTTCGATCAGGGCAATTTCGAGGGTTTCCTGATCGGAAAATTCTTTAACAATGACTGGCACTTCGTCAAGACCAGCAATCTGTGCCGCACGAAAACGCCGTTCTCCTGCAATAATTTCGTATTTTTTACCCTTGGTGCGAACAAGCAATGGTTGCAAAATTCCTTTGGCTTTGATACTTGAAGCCAGCTCATCGAGTGCTGCCTCATCAAAATTGGTGCGTGGTTGTTCTTTATTGGCAATCAAGTCGGCAATGGCGACCTTATTGGTCTGGTTGCTGCTGGTTTTGGGCAAAAGCGCGTCCAATCCGCGCCCCAGTGCCCCTGGTTTCTTAGAGTTTTTGAGCACGTTGCATCACCTCTTCTGCCAAGCGTCGGTATGCGCCCGCACCGTTCGACATTGGCGCGTATTGATTGATGGTTTTTCCGTAACTTGGTGCCTCTGAAAGTTTAACGTTTCTGGGAATGACCGACCAAAAGACTTGTTCGCCAAAGTGTCGCCTCACGTTCTCCTCCACCTGTTGCGCCAGATTCGTGCGACCATCAAACATGGTGATGACAATTCCCAGTGTCTTGAGCTTTTTGTTCAGTGCATCTTTGACTCGGTCAATCGTCTCGAGCAAGCCTGCAACGCCTTCCAAGGCGTAATATTCTGCTTGCAAGGGCACAATCAAGCCGTCCGATGCGACCAGGGCATTGACGGTCAATGCCCCGAGCGATGGCGGCGCGTCAATCAGCACAAGATCATAACCTTTAAGGTCTGCCAAAACCTCTTTCAGACGGTGTGGATGTTCATTCAATTCCACACTTGCGCCTGCCAAATCCGAACTCGAGGTTAATAGAAAGAGGTTTTTTTGCTCTGTGGGCACTATTGTTGCCTCGATTTGGGCATCGCCACTCAAAACTTCATAAATACCAGCTTCAGATTCTCGGATTCCCAACCCGCTCGAGGCGTTTCCTTGTGGGTCTAAGTCGATCACCAAGACTTTTCGCTTTCCCATTGCCAGGTACGCCGCCAGATTGATGGTGGACGTTGTTTTTCCGACACCGCCTTTTTGATTGACTATGCTGAGTATTTTCACGCTTGCCCTCCGTAAACGATCACGATTGTCGCATTTTCATCCAATTTTTCTGTTTTAAATGATAATATATCGGTTATTTTTTGTATTTCCGCGATTTCCTGCTCGAGTTTTTCGCCCTTGTTGCTCATGATAACCCAAGTCGGTGTCAGTGCGTTTTTGCATAATTTATATAGGTGTGCCAACGTTCCAACCGACTGGGCTGTGACTGCGCCAAAGTTATGACTTTTGAGTTGTTTAACGTCACCATGAAGTACTTGGGCATTTGTGATGTTTGCGCTACTGACCACCCGCTCGAGAAACGCCGCTCGTTTCTGACGAATTTCGCAAAGCGTGATGGTGATGTCTGGTCTGAGTATCGCCAGTGGTATGCCCGGTAATCCAACGCCCGAACCGATATCCAAAACATTCACGGATTCAGGCATCAATTCTGCGTATTTTTTACTGTTTTCAATGGCGATCTGAAATTTCTCGAGCATTTTGGGCGAACTTAAATCCAAGGTATTGGAGTATTGTTGAACCATTTCGGCATATTTCTCGAGCTGTTGTTGCGGATTCATGGTCTTTGCTCCTCGAGTTCTGGAGGTAAGGGTGGAAGTTTGGCTTGGTGTTTTTTCCACCATTCAATAAATTGTAGCCGTTTTTTACAATAGGGGAGGTGCTGGTAAAATATTTCCACCGCTTTCCAGAGTGCAGGTCCGCGCAGCATCAGTACATAGTATTTGCGATCATTGTGATTGTAGGGTCCGTAAATAACTCCACCGATGACCCCGATCAGTCGCTGTATCGGTTCTGGGTTGTCTTCATGAAGCCTAAATTGAAATGACGGCTGTTGGCGGTCGGCGGTAAACGAACCCTCTGCGACGGTAAGCCCGATAAGATACCCGAGATTGAATTCTTGAGTGGTCATACCTATGTTTACCAGATAAACAGTTTCACGTGCAACTTATGCTCAATTTATGTTTACCAGATAAACAGTTTCACGTGCAACTCGGGTTTTTTGATCGTAGAAAAAGTTAATTCATGCGTGCTGGACAGCGCAAATCGAATATCACGGGATTGTTTCACAGTATCGTAGTGTTAAGACTGCAAGTTCATGATTGAAGGTTTAAGATAGGTGCTCGAGTCAATCGGGGAGGCAAGACCTGTGAGTCAGTTGGATATCTGGGAGAACATCAAAGA
>JAYTKL010000158.1:0-2916 GCA_043730305.1 Deinococcales bacterium
GAAGTTTGAGTCATGCAAAACATCATATAAGTATCTCCCCGAAATGTTTTAGGGTTTTTTCCTAAAACATTTCCGACCAAAGGGAGTAGGGACAGCGTACCTGTCGCCGAAATGATAGATTTGAAGCGACCCAACCCGCAAGGTGCATGAATTGGGTCAAGAAGCGAAGCGGAAAATCTAAAATGCAGGCAGGAGGTACTTAGTGATCAAACAAGGAGTTCAGATGAGTTATGCAATTGACCGTATGGCAGCCGATTCTTGGCGAATGTTCAGAATCATGGGCGAATTCGCCTCGGGGTTTGAACTCATGAACGAACTCGAGAAACCCGCCGTGACGGTGTTCGGTTCGGCGCGGATCAAACCGACGCAAGCAGAATACTCGCAAGGCGAAACCGTGGGTAAAGCACTGGCAGAGGCAGGATTTGCGGTGGTGACTGGCGGTAGTCCTGGCATCATGGAAGCCGCCAACAAAGGCGCGTTTGAGGCTGGCGGTGAAAGTATTGGCTTGAATGTCGAATTGCCTTTCGAGCAAAAAATCAATCCTTACCTGACCAAATCCATGACCTTCGAGCATTTTTTTGCCCGTAAAGTCATGCTGGTCAAATACTCGAGCGGTTTTGTTTGTATGCCAGGCGGTTTTGGTACGCTCGACGAACTTGCCGAATGCTTAACGTTGATTCAAACCAAAAAAGTCAAACCATTCCCGATTATCTTGTTCGGTTCTAGTTACTGGACGGGCTTACTGGACTGGATGAAAACGCAAATGGTTTCAGGAGGGTTCATTCACGCTGACGATGTTCACCTGATGCAAATGGTAGACAACCCACTCGAGATTCCTGAAATCATCAAGACATACCACGACCCAAGCAAACCTGATCAATTCAAACACCCATGAAAAACCGCGAATACCTCGAGAAACGAAACGTGCTCTGGGAGCAACTGCGCAAACTCGAGCCAGAGGACGAGCGCGTTGACGCATTGATGTTCGAGTTGATGCAACACGCCCATATTTCAAGAGAAAAAATACTCGAGGGGCTGGGCTGGTTTGAAAAACTCGAGCGCTAAGATTTGCAGATGTTGATGAAGTCTGCCAGCATGTCGTAAGCCGTTTCTTTTGCGCCAGCGTCGTGCGTAATGATGGTCAATCCTGGCAGGACATCCAACTCAAAATGCGAGATGTTGGTTGTGCCAGTCGCCAGTAACGGGTCGTCTAACCCTATCTTTTCGTGCCTGACCCCAGCCTTCAAACCAGTCTCGAGCACATCAATAAACGCCACCTGCCGAATCGGCGTTCCCGCTCGAGCCGCCTCCTGAATTTGGGTCACATCAAGATCACGAAGGCTGACCCGCTCGAGTTTGGTCACGTCGAGTTGCGTCCCCAGCAGCACGTTCGCCAAACCGCAAACCTTGACGGCACTGTCCCAACCGTCCACGTCAAAACTCGGGTCGGTTTCGGCAATGCCAATCTCCTGCGCCCGTTTCACGCCCTGCTCAAAACTCGAGCCTGCCTCGATGGTTTGCAAAATCGTGCTGGTGGTACTGTTCAATAAGCCTCTAAAACGTTTGATGTTCGCGGCGGGCAACGTCTCGCGGAATAGGCTGTAAATTGGACTGCCACCCATAAAACTCGCCTCGTGACGAAACTTTAAACCTCGAGCTTTTGCCAAATCATGAAGCTCTTTTGCCGCGTGAACCACAGGTCCTTTGTTGGCAGTCACCACATGACACCCAAACTCGAGCGCCGTTCTGATGTAATCAATTGCGGGTTGCCCAGTGAACGGCTCGAGACTCGAGGCTTCAAATAAAACGTTGGCTTCCGACGCCTCAAGCCACGATTGCAGGTCGCTCGAGATGCTGCTTGAAACAGTTTTTCCCTCGAGCAAGGTGATTGTGTCCAAACCGTTCGCGTCCGCCAACCAGCCCAAACTTCGTGTCATCACGCCAGTCACACGGTACTCGAGGTTGTACTTTTGTTTGAGTTCAGATTTTTTGGTCTCGAGGAAGCCAACCAAAGCGCGGTTGACGTTGCCGAAGCCGATCAGTGCAAGATTCAGAACTTTCATGATTTAGCCTAACACTCCTCGAGACTTCAAGAATTTTCCATATCCTGAATCTGAGATCAAACTGCAAACGTGCCGCACGACCTTCAAATGTTCAGGTAGTAATTTTGCTTGGTGCATTACCAAACTTCTCGAGTAAAGTCTCAACGTACCTTGGCTCGAGTGGTGACACTTTCGGCAGCAAATCCAAGGGCAGTCCAGAAGAGTTTTTCCAAGTCTCGTCGGCTTCAGCATCGTGTACAACACGACATTGAAGGTATTACTGTCTTGTGCAAACAAATCTACTATGATTTTAAGAAGATAAATACTCAACGGGTACGAAATCTAATAATCGTCGGGTACTACAGCACCTTGCACAATGCTTGACGCGAAGCGTCGAACATTGGCGACCAACGGAAGTGGCAACTGGCAGTGCCTTGCATAGAACTGAGAGCAAGAATTGCGTCAACGGATTTGCAAGGCGCTGTAGTGTTTCATAATCCCAACCATAACTCTAAATTATGCACTGCAATCTTCTGACGAACACTTGTCCGTACCGACCAGAACGAATTCAATTGATTCAACACTACAGCACCTTGCACAATGTTTGACGCGAAGCGTCAGACATTGGCGACCAGAGGGAGTGGCAACAGACAGCGGTTTTCATAGGAGTGAGAGCGCGGAGCGCGTCAACGAATATGAAAACCGCTGTAGAAAATGACCCCTGGTTAAACTCAGGAAACCACCTGCATCGCCAGTCACACGTTGCTCGAGCGGTGAAGCTGCCAGCATCGATTCAAAGACCTTGCCGCGAACCCTGGACGCGAATGTTGCCCCACCCAGCGCGAACAGCGTGTTTTGAATGTAAAACCCAACG
>JAYTKL010000159.1:0-2787 GCA_043730305.1 Deinococcales bacterium
TCGCGTGCGACTTGGGCTTGGCTTTGCATGTTTTGAATGCGTTCTTTGGCAAAATAAAGTTCAGCGGACATGATGGTCTCCTTGGTACTCAGCGAAGGCTTTGGGCTTGGTCGTCTGTTTTGTGCGCTCGAGTGTCCGTTTGTTTTGAACCCGAGGGCGCGTTAAAAGGTTTTCAACACGACCTCCTTTCTGGGTTTAGTTTAGGTTTTGTTTAACTTTTGCGCATTTGCCGATTCGCTTAGGTGTGCTGGATTAAATGGCTTAGTTGCTTGCTCGAGCGATGGCTTTTTGCTTTACTAGACTGCTGTTTTGTGCCTGACTCGAGATTATTGCTCGGGTCACATTTCAACTCAGTTACATTTTTGATCTGAAAGTGGGGCTGAAGTTTGAAGTATCAATGGTTTTGGGGGGAAAAGTGGGGATGAGTGGTAAAAAGTGGGGATACCGTGCTACAGTGACTGTTATCAAAAACGCCCTTGGTGTGGGCTTAGAACCCAAATTGGTGAATGAAAACACCATGAGTCGGGTGGGAGCGAGTGGGAAATGCCGTTCGGAGAGTACCCTTACACAATCGATGACAAAGGACGGGTGGTCATTCCGCCTGCCTTTCGTGACTTCCTCGATGACGGTATGGTGCTGACACGCGGCATGGAAGGTTGCTTGTACGTTTTCCCGAGCGCCGAATGGAAACGCATCGAAGAGGCATTGATTGATTTGCCATTAAACGACAATTCTGGTCGGGCTTGGGTGCGTTTCTTCTATTCGGGCGCAAGCAAAGTACGTCTGGACAACCAAGGTCGCGCCAGCGTGCCAAACACCTTGCGTACTTTTGCCAACCTCGAGTCTGAGGTCATGATCGCGGGCGCACCAAAGCGGTTGGAAGTTTGGAACACCGACCGTTGGACTGCCAGCATCGCCGAGATTCAAGCCATGCCGCCAGCGCAGGACACCCTGCCAGAACCACTTCGGAGGCTGGTCGGATGATTGTGGAACTGTCACATGCGCCTGTGCTGCCGCTCGAGGTTTTGGAGGGTTTACAACCAGCACCTGGAAAAACGATTTTGGATGCCACCCTCGGCGGCGCAGGTCACACTCGATTGCTGCTCGAGCGCGGTGCGAACGTGATCGGGGTTGATCAAGACCCGTTTGCACTCGAGCGAGCCAGAAGTGCGAACATCCCGAATCTCGAGGTGATCGAAGGCAACTTTCGTGACCTTGAAACGTTGCTTAAGGGGCGCAAGGTAGACGGTGTTTTAATGGATTTGGGCGTCTCGAGTTTTCAACTCGATGATCAAGACCGTGGGTTTTCGTTTCACACCGACGCGGCGCTCGACATGCGCATGTCACAAGCTGGCGAAAGTGCTTACGACGTGGTGAACGACATGATTTTTGAGGATTTAGCCAGAATCATTTACGAATTTGGCGAGGAACGCCACTCGAGAAGGATTGCGCGGGGGATTTCCGAAGCCCGTGACAAAGCCCCAATCGAAACCACCAAGCAACTTGCCGAGATCATTAAACGCGCTTATCCAGGCGGTCACGCCAGAGGCATTCATCCGGCGCGGCGCACCTTTCAGGCGTTAAGAATTTACGTCAACGACGAACTCGGGGCGCTCGAGGCTGGGTTAAAAGCCTCTTCAAACGTTTTAAATCCCGACGGTCGTTTGGCGGTCATCAGCTTTCATTCGCTCGAAGACCGCATCGTCAAGCATTTCTTGCGTGACAGGAGCGATTTTGAGGCGTTGACCAAACGTCCTATCGAAGCCAGCGAAATTGAGACAGTGAATAACCCTCGAGCCAGAAGCGCCAAGCTGCGGGTTGGAAAAAAGTTAAATGTGCCAAAGAATCTCGAGGTGATCGTATGAGTTTAATTGCCGAAACCAGCCGACCCGAAGTCAAAACCGCACCTCGAGCCACACCAGGCAAGACCCAAAAACCGCTTCAATCGCCGCAAACGCGGTTGATGAAAGAACGGGTGATTCGTTACTCGTTTTATTACGTGGCGTTGCTGATCGCTCTGACGGGTTTGCGCTTTGTCACCGCCAGCCACGCGCGGCAACTTGGTGATTTGCAAGACCAAGCCAGTCAACTGAAACGTCAAAGTGCCCAACTTCACCGCGATATTTCTGGTTTGGAATCTCCATCCCGGGTTCGCGCTTGGGCGGTGGCGCACGACATGGTTCCGTACAGTAGTGGCAGTTTTTTGTTCAAACGACTCGAGCCATTGCCATCGGTGCAAGACTTGCCCAAACCCGCGCAGAAGGTCAAGGTGGAAACACTGTGGCGTTGAACGAATTTCAAGCACCCTCTCAAGTTTCCAAACGGGTGATCGTGGTTGGCGTCGTGCTGGCACCGATGCTGGCGGTCTGGTCAGTGTTTTTTGCCCAGCGCTCGGCGGGCATTCCATTTGTGCCAGAAGACACGCCATTGATCATGCGTGGCAAAATTCTAGCCTCGAGCAGCCTGGGCGGCGAAAAAACCGTGCTTGCCGAAAGTTATGTGGTCACATCGATGCGCGAACAGACCAACGACCAAGGACAAGTGATGTTAGACCGTAACGGCAAACCAAAAACCGAACCCGTTTATCAAACCAAACGCTCTTACCCGCAAAATCAGTTAGGCTCGAGGTTGATCGGTTTTACGGGTGATCAAGAGCAGGGTTTGTACGGTGTTGAACTGTTCGCCCACGATCAACTTCTTGCTGGCAAAGACGTGGTCTTGACCATTGACCCCGTAATCCAAGCGATGGCAGAGGCGGCGCTCGAGAAAGCGATTCGAAGCGAACAG
>JAYTKL010000160.1:0-3414 GCA_043730305.1 Deinococcales bacterium
TGAGGCATGGTGCTCGAGCCAACCTCGCCAGCGATCACGCGTTGCTTAAAATAACCAACGCTGATGTACTGCCAGACATCTTGCGCGAAACCCAGCGCGATTTGGTTAAACCGAGCCGTGGCATGAAACAATTCGGCAATATAATCATGAGATTCAATTTGCGTGGTCAACGGATTAAACGTTAAACCCAATGTATTTTCAACAAAGTCTCGAGCCAATTCGCGCCAGTTTGCGTCAGGATAAGCGCTGGTATGGGCGTTAAAATTCCCGACCGCACCTGCGAATTTACCCAAATACTCGAGGTTGGCAATTTGCTTCAATTGACGCTGCCAACGGTACACAAAGACCGCCAATTCTTTGCCCAACGTGGTCGGCGAAGCGGACTGTCCGTGGGTTCGCGCCATCATTGCTAAATCCCGCGTTTGTACGGCAAGGCTCGAGACGGCATTGACCATGTTCTGCGCGGCGGGAAGCCAATGATGCTTGAGGGCATCGCGCAGCATCATGGCATAAGCCAAATTGTTAATGTCTTCAGACGTGCAAGCAAAATGCACGAACTCGCCCAGTTCGATCAAACTCGAGACTTGCAACTTCTCACGGATGTAATACTCGACAGCTTTGACATCGTGCTTGGTCGTGCGTTCAATGTGCTTGATCCAGTCCGAATCCTCGAGCGAATACGACGCAAGCCACCCGTCAACAAACGCGTTCTCCTCGCTCGAGATACCGCGAATACCCTCGAGTTTAGAATTTGCCAAGTACCGCAACCACTCGAGTTCGACTTTGACGCGGTATTTCATGAGCGCATGTTCGGACAGCACTTCGGACAGGCTGCTGGTGGCGTTTTCGTAACGCCCGTCTATCGGGGAAATACTGCTCAAACTCATTCGGGAATGCTCCTAATCTACATGTGGGGATTGTCGTAGGGGATGGTCTCAGACCATCTACGAATTATTGAGGAAGCTCTTCAGCAAAAGGATCACGGAAATCATCCAATTCTCGTGACTTTGGAAAAGGATCAGGCTTGAGTTCGCCAACTGGTTTTGCAAGTGCTTTGGCAAAGTGTGCCAACATTTTTTTCGACCAACCTTTTGCTTGAACTTGCTCCTCGAGTTTGGCAAGCCGCGCAACAGGCTTTCCATTTCGCATGATCACAATATTTTCACCGTTCTCTGCAGCTTTAACAAGTTTAGAGAGGTTGGTTTTAGCATATGTCATGTTGACCATTCTGGGTTTTGGTTTCTCGAGCATGATTTCACCTCAATAATCATTGTAAGGGATGGTCTGAGACCATCCCCTACGGTTTAGATCAACACTACAGCTTCGGTGGCTCGAGCTTGAATCTTACCCACCAAATAGCACTCTTCTGGCAGTAACTCGAGTGCTTTTTGAGCGTCCTCTTGGGGGACAACCGCAACAAAACCAATGCCCATGTTGAACGCATGAAACAACTCGCGCTCGTTGATCGCGCCAAGGGTGGCGATCAGTTTAAAAATCGGTGGCGCAACCCATGAACCTCGAGTGAATGCCGCCATAACATTTTCAGGTAAAACCCTTGGGACGTTGTCCCACAAGCCTCCGCCCGTGATGTGCGCCATGCCGTGAATAGGAATTCCAGCATTTTGCAAACTCGAGACATGATCCAAATACGACCTGTGCGGCTCGAGCAGTGCTTGCCCAATGCTTGCACCGTTCAAATCCGCTCGAGTTTCAGACCAGTTTTGGTTTTCCAGAACTTTACGCGCCAAAGAATAACCGTTGGTGTGCAAACCACTCGAAGGAAACGCCAGAATCGCATCACCGACCTGAATACTCGAGCCGTCAACCGCATTTTTACGGTCTACCACGCCCACAATTGTTCCCGCAACATCAAGTTCACCCTCGAGATACACGTTCGGCATTTCCGCAGTTTCGCCGCCCAACAACACGCAATTGGCGGTTTTACAAGCCCGTGCCATGCTCGAGACGATACGCGCGACCAGTTCCGCACTCAGTTTGCTACTCGCAATGTAATCCATGAAAAACAAGGGTTTCGCACCCTGCACCAAAATGTCATTGATACCGTGATTGACAATATCCGCGCCGATATCATCCCAAAGGTTGAGTTTGGCAGCAATTTTGGTTTTTGTTCCCACACCGTCCGTGCTGGCAACAAGAACAGGAGTCTCGAGATTCTTGAGCGCACTTGCGTCAAACATCCCACCGAACGCGCCCACACCCGCCAAAACCCGAGCATCATGGGTGCTTTTTACAGCTTCTTTCATGAGTTGTACCGCTCGAGTTCCCTCGCTAATATTCACACCGCTCGAGGCATAAGAACTCACGGTTTTTTCGGCAACAGGAATCGTGGTGGGTAACGCGTTGCTGGATGCGGTTTTTCCAATGTCACGGCGAAACTGCATTCCTTCAAATTTCACATCCTCGAGGGCGGCATAAGCATTTTTCAGGGCAAGCTCGAGGTTTTCACCGATGCCCGTGACATTCAAAACCCGTCCGCCATTGGTCACGATTTTCCCAGCCTCGAGTTTTGTTCCCGCCTGAAAAATCAGGGTGTTCTCAGACTGATGCTCGAGTCCTGAAATTGGCAGTCCTTTGGGGTAATTCCCTGGATAGCCTGGGCTGGCAGCCACCACCGTCGCGCACGCGCCAGACTTCCATTTGATCTCGAGTTTGTCCAGCGTTCCATCAATGCAAGCCTCAAGAATCTCGAGCAAGTCCGTCTCGAGAAGCGGTAGTATCACCTGGGTTTCGGGATCACCAAAACGGCAGTTAAATTCGATCACCCGAATACCGTTTGGGGTCAGCATTAGCCCCGCGTAAAGCACGCCCTTGTACGGAATGCTCCTGGCGTCCATGCCGCGCACCACAGGCTCGAGAATTTGGGTTCTGATCTCCTCGAGTGTTGCCGCCAAAATTTCTGGGACTGGGGCGAACGCGCCCATGCCGCCCGTGTTTGCGCCCGTGTCACCCTCAAAAATGCGTTTGTGATCTCGAGCGGCGGGCATCAGTTTCACGGTTTTGCCGTCCACAAACGCCAGCACGCTGAGTTCGGGTCCTGTCATGCGCTCTTCAATGAGTACCGTGCTGCCAGCATCACCGAATTCGCCAGCAAAAATTCGTTCGAGCGCCTGTTCTGCACTGACCAAATCATCACAAATGATGACACCTTTTCCAAGCGCCAACCCGTTGGCTTTGACCACAAAACCCGCGCTCGAGAAAGGATTGGAACGCACGAAAGCCAGTGCCGTCTCGAGGTTTTCAAACACGCCAGCCTGGGCGGTTTTGACCCCAACTTCACGCATGACTTCCTTGGCAAACGCCTTGCTCCACTCGAGCTTCGCCGCGTTCTGGGTTGGACCAAATGTGCGAATGCCGCGCAGTGTAAACGCATCCACAATACCCGCCGCGAGCGGA
>JAYTKL010000161.1:0-7941 GCA_043730305.1 Deinococcales bacterium
GAACAAGCAGCATCAAACCCATCAAGACCAAACCTCGAAAGGCAGCCACCGATTGATACACGACCGGTACTGCAATTTCGCCGCGAGGCGCGAGGAACAAGGTCAGTAACATTTCGATCACGCAGCCGACCAGCACCATCTGGTACGCCGTCTCGAGTTGCAAAATTGGCAGCAGCGGCTCTGGCGGTGGACGCACGGGTTTGCTGATTTTCACATCGTCAAATGGATGGTGAATCATTGGGTGTCCTCGGGCAAGGCAATGACAAAATTGGTTTGAACGCCTTTGACCTTGCCAACCACCGAACCAACTGGTAATGCCTCGAAATTGAAGGCGCTGGAATAACCAGTTTGCGAAATTTTTGCGCTTGAGCCTGGAGCGATGGGTTCTTGAACACCAAAACCGACCACCTGAATTTCACTGAACACCTGATTGCCAATGGTCTCGATCTTTTGATTTCGGACGCGCAGCCCAAGCGTACTTACCGTTGGCAGCAACAGGTAGGAATGTTTTTGCCATGCCAAAGTTTTGAGCTTGACGCGGTCAGCCAGGTACTCGAGCGATTCGCCAGTCAAAGACTTTGATCCTTTTGGCAGGGACAGGGTTGAGGCTTGCAAATCAAATCTGGATACCACAATCAACTTTAACCCCCAACCTCGAGCACCAATCAAGACCTGAGCGGTGTTTTCGGCACTGGCGGCTTGCGGCGCAAACGCCCAGAAACCAACCATGCCGAACAAGAACATGGCAATCGCCGAACCGATCACGAAACCAGACTCGAGCCGACGGGCACTAAACACGCCCAAACAGACCACAAAAGCCCCCACCGCCCACCATCCCAAAAAAGTGTGCCGTTGTGCGGGAGTGTCAACCATCGGTGCGACCCTGAGCGCCAGGGCTTCCAAGTTGATCGCTGATGGCAACACTGTGCTTGCACGGTCACGCTCGAGTCTGCCCAAACCTATCGCGCCACCGAGTTTTCCCAAAATCTGGCGTTCAGGCGCAAACACTCGACTTCCAGCCGCCAACGCCGCCAACAACGCTGCTGGCGGCACCAGATTGTCATTGACCACCACTTCGGGCACGCCCAACAACAGCGCTGGGTTGGCAGGTAAATCTTCACCGAGGAGTTCAAAAGAGTTTCCTCGAGCACCCGCAACGCCCTGGGTCACACTGATGGACATTGCCGAATCAAAAGGCTCGAGCCTCACTGTTTTAGAACCAGCCTCGCCAGAAAGCACCAGTTTCACGACATGATTTGAAAGTGGAATCAGCAGGGTCTGAACCCGCACGCCAGAACCCTCGGAGATGGACAAACTGGCTTTTAAAGGCTTGAAGCCATCACGGTAACGTCCAGACTGCGAATCCAAACTGAGCTGATACGCGCCCGCCCCAGAAACTTCCAGACGCAATTCTGACCACGCGCCAACAAAAAAACCGCCACCAAATCCGAGTCTCGCCCGCGCACCTGGCACACTGACATCCCAGCCGAGCGCCGAGGCAAAACTCGAGCAACAAACCGTCAAAAAAGTGACGAAAAACGCGCGGCGCATTGCCGAAGATTTTAGGCGCGAAACGGATTAGACGTGTGTCGAAACGATTACAAACCCAAAACAACAGGCAGATTACAAAAGTCACCAATCAAAGTTCATCAAAATGGTACACTTCTCGAGCCTGACGAATCGGGTGCGGGTTTCACAAACCGTTAAGAGTCAATTTGAAAGCCAAAATATGTTTGAAAAAATCAGAAACTTTTCTATTATCGCCCACGTTGATCACGGCAAAAGCACCCTCGCGGACAGGATTCTCGAGTTGACGGGTGCGATGACCGATCGTGACAAACGCGAACAAACCCTCGACACTTTAGAACTCGAGCGTGAACGTGGCATCACGATCAAAGCCACGCCCGTTCGTTTGGCGTACACCGCCGATGACGGGCAAGAATACGCACTCAATCTTATTGACACGCCAGGGCATGTGGATTTCAATTATGAGGTCTCCAAATCCCTCGCCGCCTGCGAGGGCGTGTTGTTGCTGGTTGATGCCTCGCAAGGCGTTGAGGCACAAACGATTGTTAACGCCTACCTGGCGATTGACAGCAATCTCGAGATCATTCCGGTCATCAACAAAATAGACCTGCCCGCCGCCGACCCCGAAGGTGCAGCCCGCGAACTCGAGGAAGTCATTGGGATTCCGGCGGACGGCGCGATTTTTGCCAGTGCCAAATCCGGCATTGGCGTTCATGAGATTCTGGAAGCGATTGTCAAACGCATACCACCACCGAGTGGTAAAAGCTCTGAGCCGCTCAAAGCCCTGATTTTTGACACTGTCTTTGACGCGTACCAAGGCGTCATTCCGTTCGTGCGGGTGCTCGAGGGCAGCATCAAACGCGGCGACAAAGTCAAAATGTGGAACACGGGCAAAGTTGTCGAAGTTGACAAAGTGGGTATTTTCCGTCCTGCGCTTGAGGTCTCAGAAATTCTTGAGGCTGGCGAGGTCGGGTTTTTTACCGCCGCGATCAAAGACATTCACGATGCCCAAGTCGGCGATACCGTCACAGGTTTTGCCAGACCAACCGCCGAACCATTCCCAGGTTTCAAACCCGCGCAACCCGTGGTGTTCAGTGGTTTGTACCCCACCGACACCGCCGAATACCCAAAACTCCGTGAGGCGCTCGAGAAACTGCAACTCAATGACGCGGCATTAACCTTCGAGCCTGAAACCTCCGAGGCGCTGGGCTTTGGCTTCAGGTGCGGATTTTTGGGACTTCTTCACGCCGAAGTGGTGCAAGAACGCCTCGAGCGCGAATTTGACATGGATTTGATCGCCACCGCACCCAGCGTGATTTACAAAATCAACCTGACCGACGGCACAACTTATTTTTTGCAAAATCCATCTGGTTTGCCAACAATGGATCGCGTTACCACCATCGAAGAGCCATACATCAAACTCAGCATCATTTTGCCAGAAGAATACGTTGGCAACACCATGCAACTGCTGGTCGAAAAACGCGGCGTGATGAAAGACATGCAGTACATCGGCAAACGCGTCGAACTGCATTACGAAGTGCCATTTGGCGAGGTGCTGTACGACTTCCATGACCGTCTGAAAAGCTTGTCTCGAGGGTACGCCAGCATGGATTACGAACAGATCGGCTACCGCGAGGGCGATCTGGTCAAAGTTGGTATTCTGGTCAATGGTGACATTGTGGACGCGCTTGCCATTATTTGCCACAAAGACAAAGCCGACCCGTTGGGGCGCAAAATCGTCGAAAAAATGGCGGAAGTCATTCCGCGCCAAATGTTCGCCGTGCCGATTCAAGCCGCCATTGGTGGCAAAATTATTGCCCGTGCAACCGTTAAAGCCTACCGCAAGGACGTGCTTGCCAAGTGTTACGGCGGCGATATCTCGAGAAAGAAAAAACTGTTGAACAAGCAGAAAAAAGGCAAAGCCCGCATGAAAAACATTGGCACGGTCGAAGTGCCACAAGAGGCATTCTTGGCAGTCCTCTCGAGCAGCGAATAGGGGTTTTCATGACCTGGAATGAGATTTTGACCGAACCAAGTTTACAAAACCTGCCGTTTAAAATTGAAACCAACGAGTGGGGACAAATTGTCATGAGTCCAGCAACCAACAAGCACAGCCGTTTTCAAGGCAGGATTCTGATTTTGCTGTCCGAATTGATTGGCAACGGTGAAGTCATACCCGAGTGTTCAATAGAAACCAGCAAAGGGGTCAAAGTTGCCGATGTCGTTTGGGCAAGCCCCGAATTTTTAGAGGCTTTTGGCGATCAAACACCGTACAACGTCGCGCCCGAAATTTGCATTGAAGTCCGTTCGCCATCGAATTCAAAGCTCGAGATCAAAGAAAAAATTGATCTTTACCTGGCAAAAGGGGCTAAAGAAGTTTGGATTTGTGATGAGTACGGCGAAATAGAATTTTTTACGCACGCTGGCAAAATCACAAACAGTTCGCTTGCCCCAACATTTCCCAGCAGCATCGCCGTAACACCCGACTCAAAATAAAGCTCGAGTTTCCAAAACTGCCTTCACTTGCTTTACCCGTTTCTCGAGCGACCCACTCACCAGCGTGTACGGCACGCCCCGAACCGTTAAATCGTACAAGATCAAACTTTGTTGTCTCGAGCGCCAAACCGCATCGTCACGCCAACCATCTTGCACAAATGGGATGTCGTCATTGCAGACAAAAACATGGTCGTAACGGTTTTGGGCGGCTGTCGCCAAATCTGTCAGTTCTGGCAGTCCAGCACCTTCGTAGGCGTAACACCAGAACATGGTCGTGATCGCGTTGGTGTCCACAAACAAAAATCGGTTTGAAGCCAGCAATGCCGCATCCTCGAGTTTTTGGTGATGCACGGCGATATGTACGTAATCTGATAACTCGAGAACACCATTTTTTTGCATCCAAACCTCGCGTCCGTATTCGGCAACGAAATTGGTTTGAAACTCGAGCGCGAGTCGTTCGGTCAAGGTGCTTTTGCCCGTACTTTCCGCACCCATGAAGACAACTTTTTGCACAAAATGCCTATAAATTCTCGGGTCAAGCATTTCTCGGTTCGCGTGAACATTTTCCCGAACCCGAGTTCCTGAAATTGGAATGTGCAAACGCTCGAGGTCAACAAGTACATGCTCAACTTGCAAATGGGCTGCAAATCCAGCGCCGTAAGTTTCACTCGTGAACACCACATCAACCGCAATGTGTTCTCGCTCGAGAAACGCTTTAACAAATTCGCGCTGCGTAAAATCATCCGCGTCATTGTGCGGCGGATTTTCTGGAACAAGCACAGTGGCATTCGGGTGGAGTTCACGAATCCAGGAAGCTCGAGTTTTTGATGGCATGGTTGGGAAATCTGGATTTGAGTACACCAACACTGTCACAAACTCGCACTGACTTAATGCTGTCTCGAGCAGCAACTGATGCCCCTTGTGGGGTGGCGCGAACTTCCCAACCACCAAGCCGTTACGAAACGGCTTCGACACGGTTTATGCCTCGAGTTTCAAGTTGCTTGTCATCGTTCGCCCAGTCCATCCAACCTTTGACTGACATTGCAATCAATATAAACTGCAAACCAAACTGTCCCCAAATTTGCGAGTGTAAAAAGTAAACAATGCTCATGACGTTGGTCACAATCCAAACCAGCCAGCTCCAAGTCCATTTGCGGGTCGTACCAAAATTGGCAATCAACTGAATACCAACAATCGCAAATTGCAACCAATTCCAAGGGTTGGAAAAATCCGTGACGTACACCGTGTAACCAAAAATCGACAGACTGACAACCCAGGTCACGGCATACCAAGCGGGTTCGTTAAAACGTATCTCTCCCCTGTCGCGGCGTTGCTCGAGAAACCACAAGTACAGACCATGAATGCCAAAGATTAAGTAAGAGACTTGCAAGCCTGCGAACAACCACGCGCCTTGCAGCACGAACAGAATGAAAAATGGTACGACAGAAAGGTTAGACCAATGCCAGTACGCAATTTGCTTTTTAAACAAGTAAATCAGCGAAATCACAACCGCCACCGAACCTGAGTAATCCCAAAACCATTGCGGAATAATTACACCAAAAAGATTCATGAAATACCTCCTTGAATTGCAACAGCCAAATCCGTCAGAGACTCGAGAATCACAACTTCAAAACGGGCGAGTTTGGTTTGAATTTGAACATCCAAAAAGCGCTGATAATTTGGGTCAACACCAACAAAAAGCGGTTTGTTCGTCATGCTCCACTCGCCCAATTCGTACAACGTAATCGGGCAAAGCGTTTGCGGCGAAAACTGCTGCGAGTCTCGAGTTTTCCACATCAAAATCTGTTCGACGCGGGTTGAGAATCGTCCAATTCGTGTGCTTGAGTTTTGCGATTAATTCGGTTTGCCAATCGGGGCAAATCGAGATTCCACCAGCCAGAAACAGTGTTGGCTTGAGTGAGTGCGGGTTGGCTTCGGTGGGACATTGGATGTATTTCATGTTGATTCCCAGATTTGCAAATCTTCTCGAGCAGCACGCCAAGAACTCGGAATGCCTTCCATCCCAACCCGAGCCGCAACAATTCCGCCAACAATCGCACAGGTTGTATCTCGATCTCCAAGACCGCTGACCGTGTACCACATGGCTTCTTCAAAATTTTCGAGGTGTTTTGAAGCGCACCAAATACAGAATGGAACTGTATCCTGTGCCGAAACTCCCCAACCCACGCCGAGTTGATGAATTGCTGTTTCTATAGGAGTGTGTTCTGTGTATTTCGTGGCTCGAGCCATCTTGCTCCGCACTTCGCTGTCAGGTGTAAATTCAATAACTTGTTCGAGAAATTCTTTGCCTTTCACTTGTCCTTGTTGAGCTAAAGCTGTTGCAACTGCCACCGCAACCGCACCAGCAATTCCTTCGGTGTGAGCGTGGGTCACTCGAGCCGACAAGATTGCTTCTGAAATCACGCGTTCAAGATCGTCTGCAAAATACGCACCAAGCGGTGCAACTCGCATGGCGGCACCATTTCCAAATGAACCCATACCTTCAAAGGCTTGTGTCGTGACTTTTTGCCAATGTTCACCTTTTTGAATTGCTCGCAACGTATCGTGCATTCCACCACCGTATCCTCGAGCCGGATCATTGGTGTAGCGTTTTGCGAACATCAACGCCAATTTGTCTGGATCAATACAACCGTGATTCTCGAGCGAGTCATAAATCGAGAATGCCATGATGGTGTCATCGGTATAATGCCAAGGTGTAGTTGGCATTTGGCGTTCAGCAATTGCTTCGTTTACACCACTCGAGAAAAAGAAGCATTGTCCGAACGCATCTCCAATGGACAAACCGTCTAAGCTAACTCGAGCACGTTGTAATGGGTTCATGTCTTCTCCAATCTCGAGCGCAATATCTCTCGGGTTTCCATCAAAATAATGCCGAGCATGTTTTTTCCCGTGCCAGTGCTGCCACAACCCCAGTAATGGTCGCCGCTCGTGTTCTCGATCAGGTCTTCGATTTCAGTCTCGAGCAGGATTTGTTGTATCTCGAGATGGGTTTCAAATTTGGTCAGCACGGCTTGGCGCATGATGTCGTCTTTGATGGCTTCCCAGTCTGTGCGCAGTGGTCGGCTGCGTTCCCGCCCGAGGTTGGCGGCGTCTTTTGGTGTAAAGGCGCGTTGAATTGTACTGACGTGAACTTGGTGTGGTTGAAATTTTTGGGCTTGGAAGTAATGTTCGGATGTTTTCCAGAACATACCCTCGAGTTCAAAACCGTGTTTGGAGAAGTTCGAGAAGCAACCGTGAGGGGTTTCCCTGGCGCTGTAAAAATAAATGGGCATAAAGTTCCTTAAAGGGCGCTGGGTGATTTGAAAGTGTAAAACTCGGCTGGACGGTAATCGACACCACGCTCGAGTGCGCCTGTGGCTTCCAGTTGTTCGCTGGCAAGCATCCGGCGGCGGAACGAGTCCTTGTTGACGCCCCTTGCCAGAATGGTTTCGTGAACGTCTTGAAGTTGGCGCAAGGTAAACCGTTCTGGAAGGAGTTGAAAACCGATTGGGGCGTAATCGAGTTTGCCGCGAATGCGTTTGACGGCTGTGCCGAGAATTTCGCCGTGATCGAATGCCAGGTCGTGATTTTGTTTCTCGAGCCTGATTTGAACCTTGCCGCCAACTTCGCCAAGCCACGGCACTTCTACGCGGGCAAGCCTGATGGTGTCGGTATTTTCTAAAACCTCGAGTCTTTCGGTGTTGACCAGCGCATAATACGCCACGGAAATGACTCGGGTTCTGGGGTCACGGTCAAGGCTGCCGAACGTGTACAGTTGCTCGAGGAACACATTGTCCAAACCTGTTTTGGCTTTTAAGAGTCTGGCGGCGGCTTGGTCGAGGGTCTCGTCGAGTTGCACGAAGCCACCAGGCAGCGTGTAACGGTCTTTGAAGGGGTGTTCGTTGCGTTTGATGACCA
>JAYTKL010000162.1:0-3074 GCA_043730305.1 Deinococcales bacterium
GGCTTGATGATCCAGGTTGCCACCTCTTTGGTATCCTTGGAAATCTCAATTAGATCGCCGCAAACCCGACTTAAACCAGAACTGGGAAAACGTTCCAAAATGCGTTCCAGAAGTCGCTCGAGGGTCTTGGTGACCTCTTCGGATCGAAGTTCTGGACGACGCCAGGTTCTGGGATTGACCACCGCAGATGTATCAGACACCAGAACAGTTTACAGTCCAAACTCGAGTGGCACTCGAGACTGGTAACTTTCGGCGTAACGCACCCCAATAAACGTTCCCCAGTACATCATTCTGGCTCTTCTTCGCTCGAGAATTTCTGGACTGACAGTTTCCGAAACAGTTTCGCCCGAGAATTGACTGACGTGCGCCATGATCGCTGCCTCCCAAGTTTCCATAAAACTGGTGACGTTGACCAGCACGTTTGCCTCGATGGGAGCGTTGCCTTGGTAATACAAGACTTTGGCAACCTTGTGAGCTTCTCCCATCAGTTTCGCTTTGCGCAAACCCGCAAAATGGATTGCCGAAGTTGCCACCCTCGCCGCGCCCACATGATCAGGATGACGGTCTGACTCGTGCGGGACAAGCACGGTCATGGGTTTCAAATCTCGAATCACTTGCGCCAACTCGAGCCTGTACGATTCAGAATCTTGAACGCCACCATCAGGAAAGCGCAAGTTGCCACGAAAACTCAAGCCCAAAATCTCAGCCGCAACTCGAGCCTCGTTTAAGCGAATTTCGGGCGTTCCCAAACTGCCCATTTCACCAAGCGTCAACTCGAGAATCCCAGTGCGCTTCGTTTCAGATTTTGCCCTTGCCAAACTGCCACCGCAACCAATTTCGGCATCGTCCGGGTGTGGTGCGATGCACAAGATGTCCAACGGCTCAAGTGTACCAAAAGTGGTGACGGTCATTCCGATTTTTTCTCTGGATCAGGGATCGCCACTTCTTGAACCTCAGATTTGAACAAACCATCAACACTACCAGGTTTTGCCGTGTCACTCGAGACCACCCGAGGTTCGCGCTGATCAATGCGGCGCTCGATGCCCGCGTACATGCGCCCGAGATTGTCGCGGTGCTTGAAGGCAATCATGACCGCCAAACCGCCGAGCATAAACACTTTCCACCATTCGCGCTGCATGGCAATCGCAATAATCACGCTCGAGGCTGAAGCGATGATTGATGCCGCACTGGTGAACCGAGTCACCAGAACGGTGATGACAAACAGCGGTAAAATAGCAAGTCCAAGTCCGATGTCAAGAAATGCAATCGTGCCAAATGATGCCGCAACGCCTTTGCCACCTTTAAAACCCAAAAAAATCGAGTAATTATGCCCAATCACGGCACACCAACCCACCAGCATCACTTCCCAGCTCGGCATTCCAAAGGCTTGTGCGATCAAAACAGCGATACCACTTTTTAAGATGTCTGCGAGCGCCACCACCAAACCAGGACCCCAACCCGCAGAACGCAACACATTGCTCGCGCCAGTGTTGCCTGAGCCAACTTTTTGCACGTCAATGGCATAGGTTCGTGCCACCAACACCCCGAATGGTATCGAACCGAACAGGTATGCGACCACTGCCACCCAGAGAAAGTTGTAATTCACAACCCCATCATAAGCACGCTAGCAGAAGAAAACTCGAGATTATGCCACGTTTGAACCGAGTTGAACAAATTTTAAGAACTTTGTCGCTCGAGTTGCAAGTACAAGGCGCTGTGGTCAAGCATTTCAAAGCCATTTTCAGCCAAATTGACAAATAAACCATGAACCCGCCTGGTTAACGGAAGCTCGAGTTTGAGTTTTGACGCCACCTCGAGCACCGCGTTCAAGTCCTTGATCTGATTTTTGACCGTGCCGCCCGGTTCAAAGTTTCCTTCGATCATGCGCAAGCCATGAAGCTCGAGAATCCGAGATTGACAAAAACCGCCCATGATCGCCTGACGGACTTTGGCTGGGTCAGCGCCACCTTTTTTGGCGAGCAGCAAACCTTCGGCAACCGCGCCAATCGTGATGGCAACAATGCTTTGGTTGACCAGTTTGCACAACTGTCCGCGCCCATGAGGTCCAACGTGCGTGACCGTGCCCATTGCCGCAAAAATCGCTCGAGCTTCATCAATTTCCGCCTCGAGTCCACCCGCCATGATTGCCAGTGTGCCGCCCACCGCGCCCACAGTGCCACCAGAAACGGGCGCGTCAATGTACCGACAGCCTCGAGCCTCGAGCAGTCGCGCATGGTCTTCGGCGATGGCTGGCGCAATCGAACTCATATCAACAAAAAGCGTTCCAGGACTGCTTGCGTTTGCCAACCCGCTCGAGAAAATCACTTCAGTTACTGCCGAACCGTTCTCGAGCATGGTGATAATAGCGCTTGCACCGTTCGCAACCTCAGCCAAACTCGAGACGAGTTCCGCGCCCGCCGCGACAACCTCGAGCGCTTTTTCGGGTGTGCGATTCCAAACCCGCAGCTCGAAACCAGCCTTCAAAAGATTCAGCGCCATGGGTTTGCCCATCAAACCCAAACCAACAAAACCAACCGTGCAACCAGGCTCGAGCCTCACGGGCGTTGCAGCCCTTGGGTGTTGAGCGTGATGGCGTACAAACTCGAGCTTGCCGCGATAAATAACCTGTCTTTGAGCTTCCCACCAAAGGTTAAATTGCCAACGATTTCGGGAACAAAAATCTTGCCGAGCAAAGTGCCGTCGGGTGAGAACACTTGTACGCTGTCTTTGGAACTGGTAAAAATCCAATCGTTTTGGTCAACCCGAAACCCATCGGGCAAGCCAGGTTCAATCACCGCAAAAACCCGACCATTCGCCGTACTAAAATCCTCGAGCACGTCATAAGCCCGAATATGATGCAAACCGTTCGGGTCGTGCGAGCCGCTGGTGTCCGAAACGTACAGTGTTTTCTCATCCCTCGAGAAAGCCAAACCGTTCGGTTTTTCCATGTCGGTCACGACAGCATCAATGTCAAGATTGATCGGATCAAAACGGTAAACGTAACAGCCAGCTTGCTCCTGCGTTCCACCGTAACCCTCATGAGGTTGAATCAAACCATACGGCGGGTCAGAAAA
>JAYTKL010000163.1:0-7640 GCA_043730305.1 Deinococcales bacterium
TGGGTCAAAGCACCAAGCGCTTGTTCAACCAATTCGCTGGCATTTTCACCTTGTTCGAGCAGAAACACGGCGTATTCTCGAAACAAGGTATCTGCTAAATGTTCGCTTGCCCTTGGTAGAACTCGAGCAATATCAAAGTAATGTCTGGCTTGCTGAGTTGCACCCAAAATGCGATACAGTTTTGCCAAACGCACCAGAACCACATAAACGACTGGAGATTGTGCGGCTTCGGCTGTTTCTCGAGCAAGGTGTGCGTAATCCAGGGCTTGAGTAAATTGGTCGAGTTTTGAGTAAATGGTGCTCAAGGTGGTGTTTGTGCTAATTGACCCTAAGGTGGCTTCGGCTAGCAAGGCTTCTTGCTGTTTGGCTTCAAATAAATACGTCAGGGCTTCACGACCACGACCTTGATCCAGCAATGTGATGCTCAGGTTTGAAAGAGCTTGTGACAACGAGGCGGCATCACGGACTTCTCGCAGCAGTTCAATGGCTTGTTTGTGCTCTATTTCAGATTCTTGGTAGCGTCCAAATTCATCGAGTATCGCGGCATGATTGGCAATTCCTAGCGCCAGTTCTCGTCTGGCTTTCGTGATCTCGAGTTCGGGTTTGTGCAGGTCAATGCTTTGTTGCAAACTGAACTCAGAGTATTCGTTGGAGAGGGCAATTTGATCTGCTGCCAGGCTTGTTTCACCCTGCATCCAGTAAATTATTCCAAGATTGTTTTGGCTGATCGCAATGGCATTGAAGTCTTTAGATGCTTCTGAGGCTTCAATTGCTTGTGACGCAATTCTCTTTGCCAGAACAAGCTTGCCTGTGCTGTACAAATTATCGCACTCGGCATTCAAAGATTGCGCCCGTTGCAGTAAGGTGCTGGCGGTACGGTGCAAGGCTTTGATCACCACTTCCAGTTTCTCGCCCTGTTCCATTTCCCGCAGAACGTCTCTCACTTGCTCCCAGCACTCCCAGGCAAGCTCTGGATTTTTTATTTGCTCGAGAATCTGAGCGGCTTGCGTGGCGTAATTCACGGCTTCTCGCAGTTGATACTGCGAAACGGCTTGCGATGCCGCGTCTTTCAGAAATGGCACGGCTCGCATGGATTCACCCGAAGCCAACCAATGGTGTGCAATACGTGCTGACTCGGACTTCAAGCTCTCGAGATACGTTGCTGTGCTGCGGTGTACCAGATTCTTGATCGGCACAGGAATACCTTCACGGGTTGCTTCAAAAATCAGATCATGGGCGAAGCGTTCACCGATCAGCACTTGCGCCGTTTCAAGCTCCAATACTGGTTCGGATAACTCGAGCGCGTTCAATTCTAGAACACTGATTGCCAGTGAAAGTGAAAAATCTGTCCCAGCCACCGCCGCCACCCGAGCGAGCCGCAATGCGCCCGAACTCAGACGTTCGAGACGATGGCGAATCAATGCTCCAATTTTTTGTGGCGGTGGGAAATGCTGCGGCAACCCGCGTGTGATTCCACCCGTTTCAAGCAAGTTCTTTATGGTTTCCAGCACGTACATTGGGTTGCCGCCCGTGTACTGCTCGAGCGACACGGCAAGACTGGTAACATCAGGAATCTCGAGGTGGCTTAAAAGGTCATTCAACCCGTCAGTCCCAAGCGGCAAAAGTTCGATCAAGGCGTGCTGCGTTTGTAGCAAGCTGTCTTCAAGTTCTTTCTCGAGTTCAAAGCGTCGGTATGCAGAACAGATGTGCAATGTTGTTTCAGAGGTCGTGACGTATTGCCAAAGTTCAATGCTGGCAGCGTCCATAAATTGCAGGTCATCAGCCAGAATTGCTTGTACACCTCGAGATGCCAGAATTTTGAAGAGTTCCAAAACACTCGAAAAAAAGCGTATTTTTTCAGTGTCAGACCCGATGGCGCTCGGTGGTTCGGTTTCAAGGTTTGGTACGACCCTCGAGAGTTCTCGCCTGACCCAAGGCACTAGCTCGAGGTTTTCGTGCTGTTCAAAGATTCGTTTTAGACTGCGCGAAAGCGTTGCGTAGCCGATTCCTTTGTCCCCAGGGCGACCCTCGAGCGTGACAAACGCGCCTTTTGATGCGCAAAAATCTTGCAGCAACCGCGTTTTTCCCACACCTGCCTCACCACGAACAATCATGCCCAAACCTGCCTGCCAAGCCGCCTCGAGTTGCAGCCATTCGTATGTTCGACCCACCAGCACGGGCGGACGAAGAATCTGAATGGGAATACCAAAACGCTTGGGCGGCACAGTTTGGGGCAGAGTGTCGCCTTGAGAAATCAGGGTTGCCAGACCAAGCGTCTCAAACAGTGGTTTGACGCCCAGCTCCGTCTCGAGCATGGTTTGACATTGTTCAAACGCCCGCATGGCGGCGGGGCGGTCACCCGCCAGGTAATGAAGCCGCATCAACCGACGGTGCGCATCCTCGGAGATGGGGTCGCGCAGCAAAACTTGCTTTGCCCGACCGAGTGCAGCCGCATAATCGCCAGCTTTCTCGAGCCGAGTTGCCTCGCCAATCAATGCCTCGCGCCTTCCAGCTTCAAGTCGTTCTCGAGCCGCCAGAACCCATTCGGACAATGCGGGGCAATCATCAAAATCCACACCCTCAAGAAATTCCCCCTCGAGTTCTAAGGCGGCGGCAAATTCGCCCGTGAACATCAGCGACTCGAATCGCACCACATCGACACTTAGATTGGGGTCGAGCCGAAGCGGTTCGGTTGAAACGATAAAATCTTGTCCAACCGAATTCCGCAGGCGGTAAAAACGTTGTCTCAAACTGTTCCGTGCCGATTCTTCAGTCGAATCCGCCCACAACAATCCAGCCAAACTCGAGCGCGAAGTTGCCCCCTCGAGCGCCAGAAACCCAAACAGTGCCGCCGTTTTTCGTTCGAGTTGCACCACGACCCCATCGCAACTCAGTTGTCCGCGCCCGAAAAGCGCTAGCTCCCAAACGCCCTGCTGGAGTGGTTGTGGCACCGATGACATCGTGACTTCACTGTACGCCCTGAAGTATTTGAAAAGAAAAGAGGCTCGAGTTTTGCACTCGAGCCTCTTCAAAATCTGGAATTTTAGCGCTTTGAAAGTGTTGTGGTCAGTGCCTTCAGCGTGTCTGCGCTGCGTCCGATTTTGAACGGGTTGAATGGTTTGTCGTTCATGATTGCGTCAAACATGCCACGCTGACCGCCGCCCGGACCACCCGCGCCAGGAGGACGATTGCCGCCACCAGTACCACCCACACCGGGCAAGCGAATGGTGGTGTTGCTGGCATTCGCGGCGGCTCGAGCGGCTTGTTGTTTGCGGCGTTCCTCGTCGCGTTTAAGCTGGGTGTCATCCATCCATTTCAGTTGCTTGTCGTTGATGACGGTGTCCTCGAGCTTGGTCGTGATTTTGGTTGCGTCTTCGGGTTTTAGAACAGCTCTGGTTGCCAAATCTTTGAGAATCGGGAGTGCCAGTTTGGCTTGGGCTTTGGAAAAAGCCAATCCTTTTTCTTTGTCCAGGTCGTTCATTAAATTTATCGTGTTGGTCAGGTCAAACCAGGGTTGGTATTTTTTGAGTTTGGCTTGCATGGCAGGGTTCTGACCAAAACCGCCGCCACCAGGAGGAGCTTGCTGGGCGATTGCCAGTGCAAACAAGCTCGAGATTGCCAGGGTTAACAACAATGGTTTTCGCATAAAATACTCCTTTAAATAAGTCCTGCTCGAGAATCCCCGTGTATGTTGTACACGACCCTCATGCAGATTTGACGAAGATTTACTCGTATCTTAAACTTTCCACAGGGTCAAGTTTGGCGGCTTGAGAGGCTGGGTAATAGCCGAAGAAAATCCCGACGGCGGCACTGAAGCCAAATGCCAGCAGTACGCTTGTGGCACTGACGACAGGCGTGATGCTGATGGCACTTCCAGCCCCGAATGCCAACGCCAGCCCGATCAAAATACCGATCACGCCACCGCCGACGGACAGCACGAAAGCTTCAACCAGAAATTGCGTCAGAATGTCTCTGGGTTTTGCGCCCAAGGCTTTGCGAATACCGATCTCGCGGGTGCGTTCGGTCACAGATACCAACATGATGTTCATGATGCCAATACCGCCGACCAGCAACGAAATCCCTGCCACGCCACCCAAGAACAACGTCAGAATGGTGGTGATCTGGTTGACGCTCGAGAGGGCATCGGCTTGGTTGGAGACGTTGAAATCGTAATCGTCTGGGGTTTCTTTTTTGTGTCTGACTGCCAGCAAATCGGTAATTTTTTGTTGTAAATCTTTGAGCGTGTCTTTATTTGCACCTTGAACGCTGACGCTTTGAACGGTTGGTTGACCGCTGGAACTGTTGTTGCGTCCAAGGCGTTGCTGGAAGGTGTTTATCGGCACAAAAACTTGCGAGTTTGGACTCGAGAAACCGCTGTTGCCTTTGTCTGGCATGACACCAACCACGGTAAAACTGACGCCGCTGATCTTAAATTTTTGTCTTAGCGCGTCGGTGTTGCCAAACAAATCGGTTTGCACCTGATAACCGATCACGGCGACGCGTTTGCGTCCGTTGGCGTCACTGGTCGTAAACCAAGCCCCTTTTGAAACGCTCGAGTTGCGGACAATTTCGTAATCTGGGGTCGTACCGATCACGGTTACACTCATGTTGGTGCTGGCATATTTGGCTTGGGAGTTGGTTTGACTGGTCGGCGCAACCCCTGCAACATCGCCGCCCAGTTCTTTGATGGCTTTGACATCGCCCATCGTGATGGTTTGTTGACCACCCGTGCGCACCAAACCTGGCGGTCCGCCGCGTCCGCCGGCGCCACTGCCGACGGTCAGCAAATTCGTGCCCAGTCCCTCGAGTTGTTTGGTGATGCCGCCAGTTGCGCCCGAACCCAGGCTGGTCAGTGCGATCACGGCGGCAACACCGATAATCACGCCAAGAGCGGTTAACAAGCTACGGGTTTTGTTGGCGAGGATTGCCCGCCAAGCGATTTGCAGGGTTTGACCAAAGTTCAGTCCGACCTTATTGGAAACTCGAGGTTTGGCTTGCGTTTTCTCGAGTGGGCGACTGTTGACGGCTTCCATAATTTCACTCCTCGAGCCTAGGTGCTGATGGCGCTGACGGCGTTTGGAGCATTTGTGCCGTAGGGGATGGCGCGGCGCGGGTTGGCTTGGGTGGTGTCAGACTCGAGCGAGCCGTCGCGCAACCTGACAATGCGTTTGCAGTGCGCCCCAATGTCGGGTTCGTGGGTGACAATCACCACGGTGCTGCCTTCATCATTTAATTCTTGAAACAGCGCCATGATCTCTTCAGATGTTCTCGAGTCGAGGTTGCCCGTGGGTTCGTCTGCCAATAAAATTGCTGGACTCATGGTTAATGCCCTTGCCACCGCAACGCGCTGTTTTTGCCCGCCCGAAATCTGGCTTGGCAGGTTGCGGGCTTTGTCCGCCAGCCCAACCTTCTCGAGCATCTGCATGGCGCGGTCGCGGCGGTCTCTGGAATTCCAACCCGCGTAAGTTAGCGGCACTTCGACATTCTCCAATAAATTCTGCCGTGACAGCAAATGGAAGGCTTGGAAGACAAAACCAATCTCGAGGTTGCGGGCTTCACTCCGTTCGTTCTCGGTCAGTTCGGTCACGTCGCGTCCGCGCAGGTAATACTCGCCACTTGTCGGGCGATCCAGCAAGCCAATCACCTGCATCAAGGTGGTTTTGCCGCTGCCAGAAGGTCCCATCAATGCCACCATGTCACCATCAAAAATCTCCAAGCTCACGCCTTTCAAAGCTCGAAATTCGATCTCACCCATCGTGTAGGTTTTGGTGATGCTCTCGAGTTTCAAGATGGCGCTCATTTCAGTTGCCCCCGATGGCGGCGCTGCTCGAGCCTGCGCTGGCACGGGTGGGAAGCACCACGGTCTGCATCGGCTCAAGCCCAGATTCGATCACGATGTTTGTGCCGTCATCTGCGCCAGTGCGAACCCGCACGGTGTCTTGAACTTTGGTTTTTTGGTCAATCACGGTCACGTATGAGCGGGTTCGTACCGTCTGAACGGCGCGTTTGGGCAGCGTCAGGGCATTTTCCACCTCGAGCGAGATGACTTCGGCTTCGGCGGTCATGCCTGGGCGCAGTTGCAGGTCGATGTTCGGTACGGTCACGGTTACATAAAACACGGCAATGTTCTGCGAGATTTTGGCTTGAGGCGAAATTTTGGTGACTTTACCCTGAAACTTTTGGTCAGGAATCGCGTCGAGGCTCAGTTCGGCGCTCTGCCCGAGTTTGACCTTGGCAATTTCGGTTTCGTCCACCTGGACGGGCAAATTCACGCTCGAGTCGTTGAGCATCGTGAACAATGCCGCGCCACTGCCCGCCGAGCTGCCGACCTGGGCGGTCACGCTCGAGATCACGCCGTTCATTGGGGCGTAAATTTTGGTGTTGCCTAAATCGCTCTGGGCGTTGCGTAAACCGATTTGCGCCTGTTCGACGGCAAGTTGCAAGTTGCTCAAATCTTGCGAGTCCGAACCCGCTTTCAACCCCACCGCGTTTTTGTTGGTGTTCAGTGCAATTCGTGCCGATTCGAGGTTGGTTTGCGCCTTCTCGAGGTTGCTCTGTGCGGTTTGCACGTCAAGGCTCGAGTTTCCGCCGGCGGCAAAGAGTTTTCGGGCGTTGCCCAGCGCCGTCTGGGCGTTTGCCACCTCGAGTTGGGCGTTGGAATAGGTGGCTTGGCTCGAGGAAATTTGTTGTTGCTGGCTGGCGCGGTTGCTGCTCTGCGAGATTCGTTGCGACTCGAGTTGGGCGTTCGACTTTTTCAAACTGATCTGGGCGTTCTCGAGGGTTCGTTGCAATGTGGTTGGGTCGAGTTTGGCGACCAGTTCGCCCCTGGTCACGCGTTGTCCCTCTTTGGGCAGCAACAGCACTGTGCCGTTCACCTGCGGTTTGACATCCAAACTCTGCAACGCCTCGAGCGTGCCAGGTCCGGTCACGCTGACCCTGAACGTGCCGCGTGTGGCGTTGACCGTCTCGAGTTTGGTGGTGATCGTGTCGCTGCTGGCGCTGCCTGGGGCTTTGATCACGCCTGATGCGAGCAATGCTACAATCGCAACAATTGGAATCAAAACAAGCAACCAACGCGAGTTAAAGCGTTTCTTTGCCCGTGGTCGGGTACTTGTCATTTCGCAACCCCTCCCAACCCGATGGCAACCAAACCGGTCACATCTGTGCCAGCGGCTGATGATAATTGATTCAGTGCTTTGAGGTAATTGTTGTTGGTGGTCAAGTAACTGTATTCAGATTGCAATTTGGCATTTTGGCTTTGTTGCAATGCCACCTTCGAGATCGTGCCGTTCTTGAATTTGACGCTGTCCTGCGTCAGCGTGGTGTTGGCGTTGTCGAGATTTTTCTTGGCAACCTTGACCAACTCCAGCACGTTCAAGACGTTGCGATTTGCGTCACGCAGTGTCGTCACGGCGTTGGCTTTGCTGGTCTCCAAGCTCCGTTTGGCATTCTCAAGGGTGGTCTTGTTGTCGCGCAGGGTGCTTGGTGCGGTGTAATCATTGTCGGCAAGTTGCACGTTCAAATCGGCGACCTCAACGCTTTGCGCCGTCTGCAAGACGCTCGCAACGCGTTTCTCGAGACCAGTTTCCAGGCTGGCAAGGTCAACTTTGACTTCTTTAAATTCGGGTGCGTCGGCGGCT
>JAYTKL010000164.1:0-10627 GCA_043730305.1 Deinococcales bacterium
GAGGTCAGGGCAGCATCCAGGTTGGCATTGCAACCGTACTGATGAAGTCCAAACAAGGCATGAACAAAATCGCTGGTGGCGGTTTCGGAAGTATTTAAAAGTGCTTCCAGGAAAGCTTGATGCAGTTGTTCAAAAGGCACAAGGGTTGTTTTGTTGCGCGTTAAGGTACGTCCACCAAAATCGCCCCACAATCCAATCATGTTGACGCTACGTAAATTCTCTGGGGCTTTCCATACGCTTGCCTCGCTCGAGCTGGCAGCCACGGCATGAACGTTAAATTGGTACTCTGGCAAGCCTTGCAACAACTGATCGCACCAGACGCTGACGCCACCGTGGGCTTGGGGGTACGTGCCTTCGGTGACCATGTCAATCACCAGTGGCGTTTGTTTTGATCGCAACAAATCGATCGTGCTGCCATAAGACGAAGGCAAAATCAAATCTCCAGCCGCACCAAGCGATTTGTGCTTGGCGCGATTTGAAAAGAATTTGCTGATGTTGGTTGGTAGCATGATATTCCAAAGGGTTCTGATGTCTCGAGATGGCTTGAATTGCGCGGCGGATTTAATGCTTTTTGCCCCTAAATGCCTTGTCCAACCGTCACAACGTTACCCGCTTGGGTGTAGCGCACAAAGTCTGGTCCGTAAGCGGTGCCGTAAGCAGGGTTGGTTAACGGGATGTTGACGTTGCTGGCACCAGAAATGGTCACTGTGCCTGCTGCGCGATCCCAGATGGCGCTGGCGGCGGCATTGTCATAGGCGAGTCGGGCTTTCATTTTCAAACCGAGGTCGGTCATTGAAAGGTTTTTGATTGGCAGGTTTATCCAGGTTTCGTATTTTTGAGCGACTTTGTCAATAAAGCTGGTAAGCAAGCTGGTGTTAGTCGCATCAAACCGCAAGTTGCTTTGGTGGAAGTAATGCGGATTGAATGAACCAGTCAAAATATGGTCAATGGCGGTGTTCGCTTCTTGCTCCATGATCTCAGCAATTGTAAAATCGCGTCCCCAAAAAGTGCGGTAAAGGTGGTTGTATTCGCTGACCAATTGCGCTGGTGTATTTGTGTTGTAAAAAATGTTGACTGGAAAACGCGGAACGAGCATGATGTTGTTGACGGGCAAAGTTGCCGCATCGAGCCATACGCCAGTGTTGGGGCTTGGGTTGTTTTGATTGCAGTCTGTGGCAGTTGAAACACAGACCGGGGCGGTGGTTGGTGCTGAAGTATTTGCACCCAAAAATTGAATACCGTATTGCTGGGCTGCCAGAATCAGCGCTGGGTTGGCGTGGCTTTTACCGTAATTGCGTGGTGGCACTGCCTCATCCATGTAACCCAGACCAGAGTGATTGCCGATCACCAGTGAACTCGAGTCAAATTCGTTGCCGATCAGGTTTAAGCCAGTGGCGCTTTTGGCAATGTTGATGTTAAAACCGATCTCGCTACCGATTAATGTTAAATCCGCTTGTTGGGTGGCTTGTGAGACAGGCAATGTGGCTGGCGAATCGATGTAAATGTGTGTTTTGGTGTGATTCATCCATCTGAAGCTACTCTTATAGCATTTTGCCTTGGAGGTAAATGGGTCTTTGCCGGTTGGAACGCGACCACAGGTGTTTGGCGCTGTGGTGTCAAAACCGCCGCCAGGTAGATCGGTGTTGAATGGCAAACCATTGAACAAAAAGTCAAATCTGAAGCTCGAGAATTTATTGTGAGCCACACGGAAACTGTTTTGCCAGTTGACCGTGTTAACCAAATCGTTGGGGCGCAACCTAAATTCAACGTTTGGTAGGTTCGCTGTTGTTCCCCAGACATCATTGGGAATAAAAATATCGTCAACATGAGCCGAAAAATACATTTGCTTTTCGCCCAAGAACACACCTCGAGACACCCAACGGATTAAGCCGTAAGACATCAGTACGGAATGGGTTAAGTACGGGTTGTGAGCCATTGTTAATGCCAGCACTTCACGACCGTCTGGGGTGACGTTCAGGGCTGCAACCACGCCGTTAGCGGTAGTCAAAACTGGAACGGCATTGCCAACGACCGATGCTGTGTAGGTGTATGCGTACCTGATTGGAATGTTGATGCTTGGCTGCAAGAATGGGAAGATTTGTTGTCCTTTGGTGGTCAGTTGGGCATTCAAAGGGGCTGCTGTGGTATCCACTGCGCCTGTTGCCACCATGCCTGTATTGCCTGGATTACTGGTATCAACACCGTCGGGATAGCTGTAAAGGTCAACTTCTCGAGCTTTGTATTGGGCTTCGTATGACCGCAGTGTGATCCATTCGGCAGGTGTAAATGCTGAGACAAAACCTGTGGGACTAATCCAGGCGAGGTTGGCGGTGGTCAGCAAAATACCGTTGTAATTGCCCAGTCCCGCGTCTATCTCGAGGTAGGCTTCGGTCAAATCGGTGGTCGAGGCGATCAAGGTGTCAAACGGGGTGCCGATTTGCTTTAAAAAGGCGGTGATGGCAGCCAAGGTGGTTTCGTCGCTGGTCGCGGCAATCACCAACAACTTCAATTTAACTTTTGGCGCTGCGCCAGGCGCAAAGCGAGTGGAAACTCGAGTGTTGCGGAAGGCTTCAACCACGATTTTGCTGCCAAGTTGCGCTCCATCAACTTTACCTACTTCAACCTGTGGTGGTGGTTGATTGCCAAGAGATGGTAATGGATGCTGACTGGTTTTTGAGCTGCTTGGAACAAGTCCAGTATTTTCGTCGAGTGGTGTTTGATCCGTGCTTTGGCAAGCTATCAACGCGGCGCAAAGTAACAGGCTGCCGAGCAGATATTTTACTAATTTTGGTTGTGTGTTGAAAAACTTGTTCATGATATTGCCTCTTTCGGGTATGTCACTTTCCCTGTTTATACTGACTTGCACTTTCTGAATTCTTACTTTCTTGTTCTTGTTTTATGTATTTGTGTCCAGAACATCAATGTTGAAATCTTAAGTATTGAATTTGTTTTTTGCGAAATCCAAACCATCCGATACCAAGTATCAAAAACAGTCCAATTGGTGCTGCCAAAATCACCCACCATAAATTTTGATTTTGAACACTGACACCTCTGGTTGGTGGCAAAATAAAGATCAGACTGCTTTGCTTTACGGGTCGCGGTAACGTGGCGTCTATGTTGTACTCGAGGGCTTCGTTTGGAAAAGTTCGATCAACAAACTTGAAATTGTACGCCCCTGGAGGAAGTGAAGGCTGCAAAATTTCGTAAATGCCAGCTTGCGTTTCAACAAAAGGGATTTCTTTTGAGATTTGATCTTGCTTAACCACAACAAATAGCTTGGCACCGGTGATCTTCAGTCCTGAACTGCTACCAACGGCGTCAAGTTTGAAACCTTGCTGTACCAAATTGGGGAACGTCACCATCATGCGAACACTGTCAAGGTGTGCCAAGACGCGGGGGGCTGCCAAAAGCAAAAAAATGACGGTAAGATATTTCAACTAAGATTGCATGGACATCCCTTTCAACGTTTCAGGGGTGTTTTGCATTCAGGTTGAACCTGTGCAGCTCGCATTAACTTGAGTGTTCCCCCAAACGGTTCAAGTTCTAACGAGATTGTACAAAGTTGCGTATTAATTCAGCGTTAAGCTGATATTTGCTGTCAAGGAAAGCTTTTTCGCCAAAGGAATAGCGAATTGATAACCTCAATCATTATCAGTTAATTTTCATTTAACACTCATCGTTAAACTATTGTTTGCCCATCACATTTGACGTTCTCATGAAGCTTTGAGTCAAAACAATTGTGCTCGACGGACTTTAGCTCAAATTCCAAAATGCTGTAAAGCAGTGAAGTAATATATTAAGGATGGACAAACCCGACTCTCACTTTATGCAATACTTATTATACTTTACCCATCAAGAATAACGATGCCACATTTAGAATTCCTTTACAAAAAAATGAATCACTTCTATTTTAATTTGGTTCATCGCTGAAAAAACTCTTGCCCTCTCGAAGTCTGCTCAAAAAGGATTCTCGAGTCGTTTGAACAGGGAAATTACGATTTGCAAGTCGTTTACCACTGGTGGCTTGGTGTTGACTGCTACGTCTTGATCCCAGTTGCAGCTTTGGACTGAACCGTTTAATCAAAAAATCCACCAATCAGACATGGTCGCTCTTGGTTGCGGCTGCTTACAGAAGCCATTGTACGACCAATCGCGTGAAAAATTGTGCAAGGCACTGTAAACTACAACCCTAACGCAAATGATTGTTTGGGCAATGAAATCGCAACCTCAAACCAAACATCAAAATTGTTCCTCTAATTTTAAAGATGGCTCAAAAACTTCAGAGCCAACCCAAAGCGCTGAATTCAAGGTGATCAAACCAAACTTACAGGAGTGTGATTTTTTGAGCAATCAAACCAATCCAATATTAAAGTTGCCACTTTGGGGAACCGCACAACTCGAGTTTGAAAATCAAACCGTTTCAATCCGAAAAAAAAGTCTGGCAATTCTTTATTATCTGGCGCTCGAGGGTGCGACCAACCGCGATACCTTAGCCGATCTGATTTGGGATCGCTTGGACGCCACCTCAAATCTGAGGGTCGAATTGCATGACCTGCGCCTGAAATTGAAACCTTTGGGCATTCAAGCCTTTCCGCGCGGACAAAACCCGCTCAAACTGCCCGAAGGCATTGTGCTCGAGCTAGGAAAACGCAGCACCGAAACACGCAACACCAGCCTTCAACCGATGGAGGGTTTGGAACGAGGTCTGGATCAAATTTCGACCGCTTTTGAACAATGGTTGGCAGCCCGTCGCCGCAGCCTGATCGACCCGGTTCAAGCCACCTGGGGACGCGAAAAATTGATTGCAACCCTGGCGGCTCAAGTTCAAAACTCGAGTGTTTTGGTACTGAGCGGATTGCCAGGATTTGACACGGCGAACGTGGTTCGAGAGTTGGCTCGAAGCTTAAATTTGAGCTTTGTTGAAGGATTGACCGGTCCTGCGAAGTCATTAAAGTTTCTCAAGCAACCCTTTGCCCAAAATGTGCTCGAGAATATTGTTGAGCATGTTGAGGGCGTGGTTGTCGTGTCCCTGAGCACCTTTGGAGAAATGCCACGGTTGATTCTCGAACTCGAGGAGCGCTTGAGCGATTCGAGGTTGATTTACGTTGATCTCAAACCGCTCTCGTGGGTTGACGCCCGAAGCGGACCGCTATCACAAATCAAGTTTTCGCAAGCCGCACAATATTATCTCGAAACCCAAGGCAATCCAACACACTTGCAGTACCTTCTGGCGGGTGCGCAAAACCGTTCGCAGGGGCAACAGCCCAGCAACAAGATTGCCTCCAAAATTCAACTCGAAGCCCGCGACCTTCGCTATGAAGCCAGGCTGGCACTCGAGCGACTGAGCATTCAACCGGGGTCAATTCCGGATGGATTGATACAGGCACTTGTTGCCGAACCTTACTTGGATGAACTCGAGCGCAGCGGTTGGCTGCGATTTGCCGATGCCTGGTACGTCAGTTTTGAAAGTGTCCGACGACTTATTTACACTTCAAACAAGCCTGGCTTTCGGGTTCGCACACATCAACGTGCAGCCCGTTACTTTGAAAGCATCAACGAGCCTTTGCAAGCCGCCTTTCATCGTTCGGGTGCGCTTGAACCGACAGACTGGGACGAATTGATCGAGCTTTCAGACCCAATTCAGTGCCTTGCCCTCGAGCACTGGTTGAGCAAAGAACTGCACAAGAACCTCAGAAATAAATCCAATCCAATCAAACCCAAAACCTTACAAAAATCGGTTGACCTTGACCATGAATTGCCGGTGCTCGAAAATGATCGTTTTGGCACCGGTTTAGAATTTGAAGACAGCGTCATGCGTTTTGTCCGTGCCAGTATGCAGCCCGAACCAGCCGGCATGGAATTTCATGCTTTTGATCACGACGTGGTGATCTGTGCTCGAGGACAAGCTTTCAGTGAGCACTTGTTCGGCATGGGTTTAAGTGGTCAAGCCATCCCGCTCGAGTTTGGACTCTCTGGCGGTAGACCACGGCTGATCTTCTTGGACATCAACACCCCAAGTATGGTCAATGACATTACTGTTTTACCTTTAGAAGAACGATTTGAACACTGGATTTATATTCCTTTGGGCACAGGTTTTTACGTGCATTCACGACTTGAAAACGGCATCGTTGACCTAGAACTCCATGCTTATCAGGTGGTCGAACGTCCAATGCCGAATGTCTTGCAAGTCAACTGTTATCCGCTGGGATCAGAAAATTGAGTACAGAAACTCGAGTTTGATCCAGAAAAGTTGAAATCCATGATAAAAATGATGTCCTGATCGAAAATATTTTTCATCTTCGCTCATCATGCGTCTGAAACATCGTCAATCGAGAACAATTAGAAGCATCATGCCAAAGGTGCTGCAATCGATTTCATTTGGCTCATATGTTCGCCAAAGTTATCAGATTTGGTCAACCTATCATGCAACGCGCATGAATAAACTTTTTAGAAACAAATGGTTGCTTTTCGGAATTGGTTTTACTTCCTTGGTTGGCTGTTCATCACTGCCGCCAGCAGGCGATATGGAAGTCTTTGTACCCGACGAGCCAGCGTTATCACTCAGGGCTGACATTCCAGCCCTCAACTCTTGGACGATCCAATTGGACGGTTACACCAACCGCTTGGCAACCATTAAAGCATCGGGGTTTCAAATGGCGGTCGTCGATTACTCGAGCGATGGCAGCAACTCGGGCAAATGGACTCAAACTGAAGTGACAGCTACCAAAGCCAATAAACAACTTCTCGCGTATGTCTCGGTTGGAGAGGCTGAAGATTACAGGTATTACTGGTCAAACAGCTATCAAGTCGGCAGTCCAACTTGGATCACCGACACCAGTCCAATTCATTCTGGACAATACCTGGTCGATTACTCGAGCAGTCTGTGGCAAACAATTATATTGGGATACGTCGATAAAATTATCTATCAAGGTTTTGATGGTGTCTACCTAGATAACGTCAATGCCTACAATAATATGGGTGCGACCGCAGCGTCAAAGACTCAAATGATCAATTGGATTTGCAAAATCAGTCAATATGCCAAAGCCAAAAATCCAAATTTTAAGATCATGACCCAAAACGCTTCCGACCTGATCTGGGCAAACAATGGCGCACTTGCTGCCTGTATCGATGCAACGGCGCAGGAATCCACTTGGTTTAAAGCAACCGATGTGCGCACTTTAGATTCAAGTCGAACAATTCAACTTAAAGATTATGCCGAATATAAGCGTCTGGGTACACCTGTTTTTATGCTCGATTTTGCCAAAACAACCACAAACGTTGCCGAAGCTTATGCAAAATCAAAAGCCAGTGGTTTAATCCAATATGTGACCGATGTCAATCTCGATGTCTTGCGGGTCAATGCGGGATTTGATCCAGCGCCAGGAACAACTCCAGCACCTACGCCGACTCCAACGCCGACTCCAACACCGACGCCTACACCTACACCAACTCCAAGTGCTGATCTAAGCTTTACTGCCAATGCAACACCAAACCCAGTTGTTGTAAACGCAAACCTTAGCTATTCGTTTAGCATCAAAAATGCTGGTCCCAGTGCCGCCACGAACCTCAAATTCACAAACACAATCCCAGCCAACGCCAAGTATGTCTCGAGCAACCCAAGCCAAGGAACATGCAGTGTCAGCGGCGCTGCGCTCACTTGCGCTGTCGGCAGCATGGCGTTAAATGCAAGCGCTCAAATTTCAGTGGTTCTCAGCTCGAGTGTCGCTGGAACGCTGATCAACACCGCCAACATCAGCGCAACAGAAGTTGATCCCGTGACCACCAACAATTCCTCGAGCGTGACCACCACAGTTCAAGTTGCACCGACGCCAACACCAACACCCACTCCAACGCCAACACCGACTCCAACACCGACTCCAACACCGACTCCAACACCAGGGACAATCAAGCTTCCCCCAACAGGCAAAATCTCATGGGATTGGCAAATCGGTGCCAGCGGCGACAGCAACGTGACCGTGACAGCAGGCGTTACGCTTCTGGATTTGGACGGTTTTAACATTTCTGCCGCCAAAATTGCCAGCCTCAAAGCCGCAGGCGTTTACACTGTCTGCTACATTGACGCGGGCAGTTACGAAGATGGTCGCCCAGACTCGAGCCAATACCCAGCCTATTTGAAAATTTACAAAGACGTGCAATGGAACGAATGGTTTCTCGATGTCCGCGATGTCTTCAAACCCAATAGCGTCCTGGCAAAATTGTTGACGGCACGGTTTCAGATGTGCAAAGACAAAGGTTTCGATGCGCTCGAGCCTGACAACCTGCAAAACGATGAAAACGCAGGCGGTTTGATCAGCAAACAAGAACAAATTGACTTTAACGGTTGGGTGGCAGATACTGCCCACAGCCTGGGTCTGGCAGTCTTTCAGAAAAATGGTCCTAATAACACTTTATTAAAAGACCGCACAGGCAAAATGATGGTTGAAAAATTCGACGGGATTTTGAATGAAGAATGCCAACAATACAGCGAGTGCGGACCACTTGCGGAATATGTGAAGCGAGGAAAACTGGCGATCAACACGGAATACGCAGGAAGTTTAGACTGCAATCTCTCAAACTCTTTGGTGATTAACTCGATCATGAAAGATTTGAACTTGACGGGTGGAAATATGAGCGGCTACAAACGGCAAAGCTGCAATTAATCTTACATAAAACGTCGAGCCTCGAGATTAAATCTCGAGGCTTTTGATTTGCGCTGAAGTTGAGATCAAAATGCTTTTTGGTTCAAACTTGATATTTTCAAACCCCAAAACGTTTCGATTTATTGCTTCAAAAGCACACTGAGATTGTTTGACCCAGAATTTGCGACAACAACATCGAGTCGTCCGTCGTTGTTCAAATCTCCAATACTTGTACCTGCCGGACTTGTACCAGCCGTGAAGTTCAGGGGTGCGGCAAAACCACCAATATTGTTTCCGTAGATAACATTGACATTGTTGGTTAGGTTTTCGTTGACAACAACCAGATCGAGTTGTCCGTCACCGTTGAGATCGCCCAAACTGATTGCAGTTGGAACGGCTGGCAAAATGATGGCTTGAGATGCGGCGTAACTCCCGTAATTGTTGCTCAACAAAACGCTGATTTGAGTTTCCACATTGTTGTTGGCAGTGACAAAATCGAGGCGTCCGTCATTGTTGAAATCGCCACTGGCAAACATGGTTGGGTTGTTTGCCACGGTGAACAGTTTTGGCACCAAGAAATTACCAGCCCCATCACCGAACAAGATACTGATCTCTCCGGCGACGCTTGGGTGACTGAGCAGAACCGCAATGTCAAGATGACCGTCGGCATTGAAATCCCCGCTCAAAATGCTCGATTGGTTGATGCCAGCACGGAAGTTACTGGCTGTTGCAAACACTCCAGCACCCGTTCCAAACAGTACACTGACCGTACCATCAATGTTGTCCGAGGTACTGACCAGATCGAGTTTGCCGTCGCTGTTAAAATCGCCTGTGGCAATGGCGTTGGGATTTGTTGAAACGCCGTAATTGGTAACGCTAAATCCACCCGTTCCATTGCCAATCAAAACACTGATTGTACCAGCCGTTTGGTTGGCGGTTGCCAGATCAAGAATGCCGTCGTTGTTAAAATCACCGCTCGAGATTGCACTTGGTGCCACGCCCACGATGATATTTGTGGCGGCAACAAAACCACCTGTTCCGTTGCCGATCAAAATACTGACATTGTTTGCGCTTTGATTGGCACTTGCCAAATCCAGCTTGCCATCTCGGTTGAAATCGCCAGAAACCACCGATAGCGGCAGTGTACCAGTGGCAAAATTGGTGGTCGCACCGAAACCTGCCGCAATTTGTGGACTGCTGGTATTGCGGAAACGGTACACCACGGGTTTGATGCCGACCGAATCGCTCGAACGGGTCAAGCCGCTCGAGAGGCTCACTTCAACCTCTTCGCCAGGTTTAAATGGCGCGGCTGGGGTGTAACTTAAGGTTGTGCCGCTACCAGAATAATTGCCGTTGTTAAAAGCTCCACCAGCAACTTTGCGCTGTCCAGTTTGAAAAGCTTGCACCACAAAACTCGAGTCGGTTGGTGCGTTCATGGCTTGACAAAATGTGCTGGCAATACCAGAACTTGCCGAAATGTTTTTACTGTTGGGGGCTGGCGCAACCGTTTCCATCATCACACCAGGGCTGGTGGTTAACAATTCAGGATTGGTAAATGTTCCAGACACCTGAGCTGTGCGAACCTCACACAGGGTTCGTTTGTTCAGGTTAGACGACCCGTAAAAACCGCTGCCCGAGAGCAAATTGATCAGTGGGTTTACGTTGGGCAAGGTTGAAATCAATTCTTGCAAACGTCCGCTTCCTTTGGCATCGGTTTGTTCCTCGAGACTCTGGGTTGCGATTGAATCCGTTTCGGCGGCGACCAGCACTTGGAAGGAAAAAACAAATGGCGTTCCGACTCGGGTGGGTTGGCGCGGCAGATAAAAACCAAGTGTGAATTGACCCTTGTAACACGAGGTATCGGTCGTGAATGCGCAGTTAGAGGGTGTGGTCGGAATGGTTCGTCCTCCCAAAAAGTTTCTAGCCACGAAACCGTAATCCAGAACGTCGGCGCGTGAACCAGGATTTGCAGGATTGGGATCGGTGTA